>JAYSQJ010000136.1:0-2671 GCA_043721635.1 Acidimicrobiales bacterium
GAACCGCTCACCGCGACGCCCGACGAGTGGCTGCTGGCCCCGAACAAGGTGGCCCCGAGCAGAGCGAGGACGAACAGGGCAACGAGGCGACGCACCTCACGATGCTACCCAATCACGCCTCGGCGCTGGCCGGCACGGCGACCAGTTGGGCCAGCAGGTCGCCAAGCGCCTTCGGCGTCGCCTCGTCGGGCGTGACCTCGAGGCGCAACTCCTTGGTGACGTCGTCGTAGGCGCGCGAGCCGAATCGGCGACGCAGGCGCAGCTGCGCGCTGAGTGAAAGGTCGAGGGGGGCCATCTTCACCACGGGCTTGGAGCGGATCCCCACCCGCGCCGGCATCACCGCCACCGAGCGCACCCCGAGCTCGAGGCACGCGAGGCGCAGCTCGCTCAACTCGAGCAGCCCGAGCGCCGGACGGGGCAGCGCGCCGTAGCGGTCGAGCCACTCGTCGCGCAGGTCGACCAGCTCGTCGGTCGTGGTGACGCCGGCGAGGCGCCGGTAGGCCTCGAGGCGCGCGTCGTCGGCGGCGACGTAGTCCTTGGGCAGGTGGGCCTCACCCGGCACGTCCAGGTTGACCTGGACGACCTCGGGCACGACGAAGCCCTTGGCGTCGGCGACGGCCTCGGCGACGAGCTGGACGTAGAGGTCGTAGCCGACGGCCGCCACCGGGCCCGACTGGTCGTGTCCGAGCAGGTTCCCCGCCCCGCGGATCTCGAGGTCGCGCATGGCGATCTTGAAACCGCTGCCGAGCGCGGTGTTGTCGCCGATCGTGCGCAGTCGCTCGAAGGCGGTCTCGGAGAGGACCTGGTCGGCCGGGTGGAACAGGTAGGCGTAGGCGCGCTGGCCGCTGCGTCCGACCCGGCCGCGCAGCTGGTGCAGCTGGCCGAGCCCGAGGCGTTCGGCGCGGTCGACGATGAGCGTGTTCACCGAGGGAAGGTCGATGCCCGACTCGACAATCGTGGTGCACACGAGGATGTCGAAGCGGCGCTCCCAGAAGTCGATCATGACCCGCTCCAAGGTACCCTCGTCCATCTGGCCGTGGGCCACGGCGATGCGCGCGTCGGGCACCAACTGGCCGAGCCGACGCGCGACCTGGTCGATGTCCGCGACGCGGTTGTGAACGAAGAACACCTGGCCCTCGCGCAGCAGCTCGCGTCGGACCGCCTCGACGACGGCCGGCTCGTTGTACTCGCCGACGTGCGTCAGGATCGGCCGGCGGTCCGCCGGCGGCGTGGTGATCATCGAGAGGTCGCGGATGCCGACGAAGGCCATCTCGAGGGTGCGCGGGATGGGACTCGCCGAGAGCGTCAGGACGTCGACGCCGATCGAACGCGCCTTGATCGCCTCCTTGTGCGTGACGCCGAAACGCTGCTCCTCGTCCACGACGAGCAGGCCCAGGTCCTTGAAGGCGACGTTCTCGGACAGCAGTCGGTGCGTGCCGATGACCACGTCGATGCTCCCCTCGCGCAGTCCGGCCAGGGTGACTCTCGTCTCGACGTCGTCCACGAAGCGGCTGAGCAGCGCCACGCGAACCGGGAAGCCCGCGAAGCGGTCGGTGACCGTGGCGAAGTGTTGGCTCGCGAGCAGCGTCGTGGGCACCAGGAAGGCGGCCTGCTTGGAATCCTGGACGGCCTTGAAGGCGGCGCGGATGGCGATCTCGGTCTTGCCGAAACCGACGTCGGCGCAGATCAACCGGTCCATCGGGCGCGACATCTCCATGTCGGCCTTCACGTCCTCGATCGCCTGGGCCTGGTCGGCCGTGAGCGAGTAAGCGAAGAGGTCCTCCATCTCACGCTGCCACGTCGTGTCGGGGCTGAAGGCGTGCCCGACGGCGACGTTGCGCTGGCGGTAGAGGTCCACCAGCTCCTGGGCGACGAGGTAGGCGGCCGCCCGGGCCTTGGCCCGGGTCTTTTGCCACTCCGCCCCGCCCATGCGCGACAGCGCCGGGCCGTCTCCCCCCGAGTAAGGCGTCAGCGCGTCGATCTGCTCGGTCGGCCAGTAGCTGCGGCCGTCCTTGAACTCGAGGATCAGGTAGTCGCGGGTCGTACCGTTGATCGCCCGGGTCGTCGTGCCCGAGAACCGCGCCACTCCGTGCTGGCGGTGCACCACGAAACTGCCAATCGACAGGTCGTCGAAGAAGCCGTCGACGCTGCGCGTGCGCGTGCGCGCCGCTCGGTGCACGGTGCGCCGCCCCGTGAGGTCGCTCTCGCTCCAGACGACGACCGCAGGATCGTCGAGGCTGAACCCCGACGGCAGGGAGCTGTCGAGCACGCTGAGGCGCACGTCGAGCACCTTGTCGGGGTCGGTCGTGACGTCGAGGCCCTCGGCCCGCAGCTGGTCGGCCATCCGCTCGACGGCCGACGCGTTGGAGGTGAGCACGACCCCTCTACGCGTAGTCGACCACTGGCGAACGTGGCTCGCGATGCGCCCAGCGTCGCCCTGGACGACCGGCGGGGACGTGAGGTTGAGTGAGCCGCCCAGGCCCGACGTGGCGTCGAGCGCCACGTCGACACGACCGTCGATGCAGTCGTGCCAGGTCACGTGCAGCAGCGGCACGTCGGAGGTCGCCTGCCACGTGGCGGCGACGGCGTCGGTGAGCTCGCGCTCCTCGTCCAGCAGGTCGTCGAGGCGTCGACGGACCCGTTCGGGCTCGACGACGACGCACGTCGCGCC
>JAYSQJ010000137.1:0-5487 GCA_043721635.1 Acidimicrobiales bacterium
CGCACCGAGTGAGGCCGACCTCGTGGCCGAACTGAGAGAGTTCCTCGACTCGGTTCGTCCCGAGGACTTTGGCCAGTGAGGCGCACGCTGGTCCTGCTCGGGGTTTTCTTCGCCTTCGTGGCAATCTTCGCGCTGAGCCGCCACGCCACCACGACGACCACCACGACGACGACCACGACCACTGCGGCCTCGAGTACCACCACGACCAATCCGGCGGGGACCACGTGCCTGGGCTCGGACTTCAGGGGCCAGTTCAACCAGGGTCAGGGTGCCGCCGGGACCATCTACGCGAGCGTCACCTTGACCAAGTCGACCGCCGGATCGTGCAAGTTGAAGGGCTGGCCGCGTCTCACGCTGCAGGACAAGCTGGGCGCAAAACTCCCGGTGAACGAGGTCGACCTGCCGTCGAGCAGTGGGGGCATCCAGTTCTCGACGCCCCAGGCCAACCTGCCGCCGGCGCTGCTGACACTCGCCAAGGGAGCGTCCACCAGTTTCTCGCTGGCCTACTCTGACGTACCGACGGCCAACTCGGTGTGCGACAACGCCGTCACCATGAACGTGCAGTTCAGCGCCAGCGGTTCGACGGTCACGGTCACTCCGACCTACCCGCTACAGCCGTGCAACAACGGCCGGACCTGGGTCAGTCCCTTCTACTAGGAAATCCAGTGACTACCTGGTAGGAATTGCGCAACATCTCCGCGACTCCGGGCATCGTCTCGGGTAGGTTCTTCGTGAACGCCATAGTGGGCGAACGTGACTGGTCGTGAAACTCGGCTGTCAGCTAAGACAACGGGGGTATCAATGAGTGATGGATTGAGCGCAGACTTCTTAGGCTCCAAGCAGCCGGAACACAACCCAGAGCGCCTTCGAAAGGGATCACTGGGCCTGTTGGACATTTCGGCGGCCACGATGGCGAATATCGGGCCAGCGATGAGCTTTTACTTCGGCTTCGGTTTCCTCGCCTACACCGCCGGTCTGGCCTCGCCTCTGACGATCCTCCTCGCTATCGTGGCCATTGCCTTTCTTGGCAACACGCTGTCAGAGTTCACGAAGGTGCTGCCGTCGACCGGAGGCTTCATCTCATTCATCGGAAAGACCTTCGGAGGTCGCACGGCGGTCACGACCGCGCTCATGACTGGCGCCGGCTACATCGCCGCGATGGCTTCCGTTATCGCGATCTCCGGTGGATTCTTCCAGTACCTCCTGCAGTACTACAACGTCGGCGGACTGAAAAGTGTGCCCTGGATTCTCTGGACTTTACTGTTTCTGGCGTTCGGCGCCTTCATGATGGTCAGGGGAATATCGATCTCGACCAAGATTGCCGGACTGTTCTTCGCCTTCGAGATTGTGATCATGTTCTTCGTCAGTATCGCGGCGTTGATCAAGTATCACTCGTACATCACGATCAAGCCTTTCGAACCGAGTCACATACTGAACGGCTTCAAGGGACTGGCTGAGGGCTTCCCACTGGCCGTCTACCTATTCATCGGCTGGGAGAACTCCGCGGCGTTGGCGGAGGAGACGGACAATCCTCGCAAGAACGTACCCAAGGCCGTCTTCATGTCGATTGGGATCATGGGCTTTTCCTACCTGTTCTTCGCCTTCTCGACGATCGTCGGATTCAAGAACAACATCGGCAACCTGACGGGTGCCACGGTCCCGTTCCTGAGTGTCGCACACGGCGTGATTGGTTGGGTGGCCTTCTTCGCCTTCCTGGCCGGCATGACCTCGACCGTCGGCGCGTTGATCGCTGGCACGAACTCGCAAGCTCGTCTGATCTTCAACGCTGGTCGTGAGGGTCTCCTCCCGAAGTTCATGGGCAAGGTGGACCATAGGCGGCGTACGCCCATCAATGCGTTGTTCTTCTTCCTCACCTTGTCGCTCCTCATCATTGGAGTGTGGGGACTTCTCCACATTTTGGGCGGTCACGCCTACTCCGGTTCGATGAGCGCCACGAACTTCTTCTTCGAATCCTCGACGTTCGGAACGATCCTTGTGTTGGTGGTGTACGCGATGAGCAACGTGGCGCTGCCCTTCTACTACAAGAAGCATCACCCGGAGCTGTACAACACTTTCCGCCACGCCATACTGCCGGCCATTGGAGTCGTGTTCATTGCGGTGCCGCTGTACTACCTCGCCAAGCCCGGTCAGTCGACGCCGTACGACTGGTTCCCGTGGGCCGCGTTGGCGTACATCGTGCTAGCGGCAATCTATGCGGTGTACCTCGTATCGCGCGATCCCGGCATCGGAGACCGCGTCGGGTCCATCGTCGCCGACGAGTAGTCCTGGTACTTGCGGTCAGCCCGGGGTTGGATTCACGAGGATCCGGCCCCGGGTTCTCCCGTTGCGGATGTCCTCCAACGCCGTCGGGAGCTCCTCGAGGGAGACGACCCGATCGACGAGCGGTACGAAGTCGATGCGTGGCGCGACCGTACCCAGTGCGCTCCACACCCGTGACCTGGTCGAGTTCGACGCCTCGACGCAGTCGACGCCCAACAGTCCGACGTTCCTCGTGATGAAGGGATAGACCGTCGTCGCGAGTTCGGCGCTGGCAACAAGACCGCAGGCGGCGACGGCGGCGCCGTAGCGGAGTGAGCGAAGGATCTGGGCCAGCGTCCCGCCACCGACGCAGTCGATCGCCCCGTCCCAGAGCTCGGAACCCATGACGCGACCGGGTTGGTCGCTGACCTCGTCGCGTCCGATCACGCGTACGGCGCCGCGCTCGAGTAGCCACGTCGATTGCTGGGGCGAGCCGGTTGAGGCCACGGGCCGGTAGCCCATGGCCGCCAGATACGTGACCGCCTGGGAGCCGACGCCGCCGGTCGCCCCGGTCACGAGCACCTCGGCATCGATGATAAGTCCGCGGTCCTGCAGAGCGAGGACGCTCTTCATGGCCGTGAAGCCGGCCGTGCCGATGACCATGGCGTCGTAGGTGGAGATCGATTCGGGCAAGACCGACAGGTACTTGGCGGGGGAGTAGACGAACTCGGCGAATCCTCCATCGCGCCCGACGCCGAGGTTGCCGCCGTGGACTGCGACGCGAGCACCGACCTCGATTGTCGGGTCGTCGGATGTGACGACACTGCCCGACGCGTCGACGCCGCCGACGAGGGTCGCGAGTCGCCGCACTCGGCTCTTGGCGGCGGCGACCATCGAGTCCTTGAAGTTGACGGCGCTGTAGTCGACCTGGACGAGGATGTCGCCGACGGCCGTCGGCTGAGGTTCGACGTCGCGTACTCCCATGGCCAGGGTGTCGTCCTCTTCACTCACCACGAAAGCTCGCATGTCGCTAGGTTACGGCGCTCACCGGTTAGCGCCAACGGGCGCAATGTGGTGACCCTCGGGGCCGCGAATCGACTCACTTCCGGGCTGCCGACTGATTCCGTCGTCGCGACGGGCGGGAAAGTAGAATCGGCGCCATGTTGGCGCGACTCTCGATCGTGCGCACCCGCTCCTGGAACTGGTGGGAGGCGCTCAGTGGACTCCAAAGCGACGCGATCCTCTACAGCCTGTCGGCGGTGTTCGCTCTGGGCCTCGGGATCTGGTCCCGAGAACCGGCCCAGTGGCACTGGGGCTACCTCGCCGTCGGGCCGTACACACTGTGCGCCGCCGTGGCGATCGCCCTCAGCCGGTTCAAATTGCAGCGCACGTCGATGGTCCGCGTGGGACTGCTCGGACTGGTGCTGCTCGGTTCGGTCGCCATCCCGCTGGGGCTCGAGGCTCGATGGCGTATCGCCCAGCCGGAGGTGTCGGTGATCACGAGAACGGGCGTGTACCTGATCGAGGGGATCAATCCGTACCATTCGTACTACCAGCACGGCCAACTGGTGAACGGCATTCCGGGGATTCCGTCGTACGAGTCGTTCTTCCCCTACTTTCCGCTCATGGGAGTCTTCGGGCTGCCGTCGGCCGAGACGCACATCGGCACGGGCCTGACGGACGCACGAATCGCGATGTCGCTCCTGACGCTGCTCGCCGTCTGCACGGCGCTCGGCCTGCTTCGCGCCTCGGGGGACAAGAAGATCCGCGTGGCCCAGATGCTCCTCGCCTTGCCGACGGGCGCACTGTTCCTCTCGACCGGCGGTGACGACATGCCGATACTGGCGTTGCTGCTCCTGGGCGTCGTTGCCCTGCAACGGCGCCAGAGCAATCTTGCGGGCATCAGCTTCGGCCTCGCGGCGGCGATGAAGCTCACCGCCTGGCCCCTCGCCGTCGGCGCGCTACTCGTTGCGCGCACGTCCAAGGACCGCACGGCGTGGCATCACGTCGCCGCCTGGACCCTGGGTATCGTCGTCGCGACGGTCGCACCGTTCGCGGTGCGAGCACCGTGGGCCTTCATGTCCAACGTGTTCGCGTTCCCACTCGGGCTCGCCGGTGTGTCGTCCCCCGCGGCCAGCGCCTTGCCGGGTCATGTCCTCACGACCATCTGGTCACCGCTCGGCCACGTGCTCGCGCCGGTGACGTTCGTGGTGGGTGGCTACTTGGCGACGAAGTACGTGCGTCGCACGTGGCCGCTGACGTTGTCGCGAATGCTGGGCCTGATGAGCGTCAGCTTCGCGGTGATGATATGCGTGGCGTCGGCGACGCGGATTGGCTATTTGATCTACCCGGTGAACTTCGCGCTGTGGTCGTGGGCCTGTCAGGTCCAGGTCGAGCGAGCTCCCGTGCTGGTCTAGATCGCCACGGAGTTTTGGTAGATGCGGAAGGTCCAGTGGACGAGGTCGCCCGCCGAACGGCTGACCGTGATCCCGATCACCCAGTAGAAGCTGTCGGCGCCGGCCTTTTGGAACAGGGACTGGGGTGCGCCGTTGCTCGCGCCGTGCGAGAAGAGATTCCAACCGCGCGACTCGAGTTGCGCGGCGTAGAAGGCGAGGAGCGACGAACTGTTCGCCGGGGTGACGAGCGGCTGGTAGCAGTCGAAGTCACCGGCCCCGGCGTTGGGAATGTTGCCCCCCGGCAGCACTCGAGTGCCCGCTGGCACGAGGAACCCACCGTTGATATTTGACGGAATTTGGGTCGTGTGACGGCAGTAGTCGAGTGCGATGCTCGACGACGCCGGATTGAGGCCGCCGACCACTACCGGGAGCGTCGTGGTCGCGGTCGTGACGCCCTGGTCGGCGACGAGGTTGAGCAGCATGAAGATGGCGAGCACGGCCCCGGCGATGATCAAGACAGCGGCCGCGGGCCAGATGCTCGTCGTCGTCGTCAGTGGCGCCTTGGGCGTAGTGCTCACGGGCCCCATCCCAGGTGGTCGATCGGGCCGCGACCGTGGCCCAGGTTCCACGATGCGCCGCCGATCAGGGCGGCCAGCACGAAGGATTTGGCGTCGCGCGCCGCGTCGGCAATGGGCCGTCCTAGGCCTAGTCCGCACGCGATGGCCGCGGCGAGCGAGCAGCCCGTGCCGTGGTCGTTGCTCGTGGTCACCCGATCGGCGTCGAAGATGACGACCTCGCCAGCGCCGACCAGTATGTCCGGCGCGTGGTGCTG
>JAYSQJ010000138.1:0-3691 GCA_043721635.1 Acidimicrobiales bacterium
GCGGGGCCATCGATATCGTCCGGTCCAATGCAGTGACGTGAGGGGCGACGGCCACGGCAACGTACATTGTGCTCGCGAAGCTCACCGAGCAGTGGATCAAGGCAATCAAGGATTCGGGCCAGCGGCGGGCGGCGGCGAGTTCACGCGGGCCTCCATGACGATGGGCAAGTACGACCTCGTGAACTCGCCGCTGCCCGAGCGACGAGGCGACGGCCAAGATCATGCTGAAGATCGGCACGATGGGGAACCTGTCGGCCAGACGTTTCGAGCGTTCGACGAGACCGCGACGGACGAATTGACCGCGTGGCTGTAGAGTGCGAACGTCTCGGGTTGGCGACGTTGGTCGCTACCCGACGTCGCTCGCTGACTGGCCCGTAGCCCCGGGTACCGAAATCGATCAGGTCCCGTGGCAGGGCGAGGCGCAGTCTCTTCGAAAGGACACCTTGCATGATCGGCATCTACATCGAAGCTCACGGCATGACCGTCGAGCAGCACGCCGAGGGTCGTCGGCGCCTCGCCGAAGCCGGAGTCTCGGAGTCGGCGATGAGGCTCCACTCGGTCTTCGGCGAGGATGGGCGCCTCATGATGTTTGACATCTGGGAGAGTGCGGAGGCGTGGGAGGAGTTCCTCACTCATCTGCGGCCGATCCTCTTGGACCTGGGCGTCACCATGAACGAGCCTCCGACGATCATGCCGATCGTCGACTTGGTGATGTAGGACGGCGCCCTCGAGCCAGGATCCAGGACCGGCTGGGCTCAGGGTGCCGTTGCGGTCACTTCTTCTCGGTGCGGTCGACCAGGCGCCACGCCGACGGTAGCGCGACGCCCGCGATCCCCGATTTGATGAACTCGCCGATCACGAACGGCGTGAAGCCGAGGGCGACTGCCTTGGAGAGCGAGACGTGCAGTGCGACGGCCAACCACGGCACGCCAATGAGGAAGATGACGGCTTCGCCCACCACCATTGACGCGACCGCTCTCGTGACCTGGCGGTCGTTGCCCCGTGACGCCAGCCATCCGAGCAACGGGCCGGCGACGACGAAGCCGATGAGATAGCCAAACGTTGGAAGCACGTAACCACTGGAGTGTCCGGCAAACCACGGCACGCCGATCACTCCGGCGATGACGTAGAGGGCCATCGACAGTCCGGCGCGTCGCCAACCGAGCGCCGAGCCGGCCAGGATGACGCCGAGCGTCTGACCGGTGACTGGAACCGGCGTGAAGGAGAGGTGGAACGAGACCTGGGCGAGTAGACCGACGAGGGCCGCGGCGCCGACGACGAGTGCGGCATCGGCCAGGAGCGACGCCGGCACGAGATCGGCGAGCACTCGGCGGGGCTGGGTTGAGACTGCGATGGTCGACATATTGGACTCCTCACAAACGGTTCCTCGCAACCCTAGGTGACGGCCATCGTCGTCGACCTACTGGCGGGTAGGAGTCGTGGGACGCGCGCCGTGACGCCGCGACCCTGGCGGGGGGCACGGTCCAGCTCGGGGAGGGGAATGGACGCTCCTCTGCATCGATTGACCGACGGCGCACTCCGCCATGCGCCACGCCGTCAATCGTGCGAATCGACCTGCTCGGGTCGGGCTCGTTGCCACGAGGGCGACCGCTTCTCGATGAATGCGGCGATCCCCTCCTGCGCGTCCTCGGAGAGGCTGGCCGTGGCCATCACCTCGGCGGCGTAATCGTAGGCCGCCGACTGCCCCAGGCCGATTTGGGCGTAGAAGGCCTGTTTGCCAACGCCCATCGACGCGGGACTGCCACGCGTGACGCGACGAAGGAGCTCCTTGATCGCACCGTCGAGTTCGGCCATGGGCACCACCTCGTTGACGAGTCCCCACGACTCGGCCGTCCGGGCGTCGATCGGATCGCCGGTCATCGCCATCTCGAGGGCACGCTTGCGTCCGATGGACCGTCCGACGGCGACCAACGGGGTCGTGCAGAAGAGTCCGCCTCGGCCGCCGGGGGTGCAGAACGAGGCCTCCTCGGCCGCGACGGCCAGGTCAGCGGAGGCGACCAATTGGCAACCGGCCCCGGTGGCGAGCGCGTGGACTCTCGCGATGACGGGCTGGGGTATCGACTGGATCAACTCCATCATCTGGGTGCAAAGTCGAAAGAGGTGACGAACGCCCGCAAGGTCCTGACCGACCATCTCGGTGAAGTCGTGTCCGGCGCAGAACAGCCGTCCCTTCGCCGCGAGCACGACACCGGTCGCGTCACTCTGGCCGGCGTCGGCGATGGCCTGGATCAGCTCCTCCATCATGGAGAGCGTCAACACGTTCAGTCGGTCCGGTTGGTTCAACCAGATGGTTATGGTCTCACCATCACGTTCGTTCAGAATGCACCGGTAGCCTCGCGGCATCGCGGCTCCTCTCGTCGTTCAGTCAGAGCCAAATTTAGGCACCGGCGCACTGGATTCACCACTGTCACTATCGCCGGGCCGACGCGACCCTGAAAGTTGGCGCCTAGTTCTTCGGGGCGTTCGGGTCGATCTCGGTTCCGGGAACCTGGTAGGTCTTGCGAACCACGTTCTCGAATGTCTGAGGCTTGGCCTTGACCTTCGATTTCTTGGGCTTCTTGGCTTCTCTACCTTGCGGATTCTTCACGAGTCAATCCTAGGTCTCGGGGGTAGTGACTCGGCGAATGGACTTCCGAGCAGCTCGATGGTGTTGGTTATCGGGTGAGTGTGGGCCGTTCTGAGCGATTCCGGCTCGAGAGGACAATGTCCGCTATCGCCGCTGGTTCGATGCCGGTTAGAACGTCGAGTGGAGCACGCAGGTCTCGCCGGTCGTGAGATTCCTAGCCCGGAAGACCAGGTGGCTCGTGCCGAGCACTGGCGCTACGTGGCGCGTGATGCTGAACGACCCGTCAATCTGTGCGGGGGTGGTCATCCGCACGACGACGTGTCCGTTATTGGTCACGGTGACTTTCCACAGCACCCCGGCGTGGTGCGGCGCCATGTCGACGCCGATGCTGAGTCGACCAGTGTCCTCACGCTGAATCTGCATGTTGCCCAAACTGTATGGCTGCAGGAACCGTTCAGGTTGGCCGGGGAGGTGGCGGCACCGGCGGCCGAGACCCCGATGGCTACGGTACTGAGCGAGAGAGCGCCGGCGAGAGTGGCGATCGCGAGTGTTCTGGTGTTCATGGTCTTCTCCCTGTCTCGGTAGTGCGGCAGTCCTCACTCCACTGTGGAGTAGCGACTTGAAGCCAAGTCAAGGCCCGGCTGAGAATCGTGCAACGGGTCGGCCAGGGACCGCGGCGTGAAGTCCCCCCAGTGGCCGAGCGCTCAGCGTCGCATTGGTGTGGCAACGCACGACTCCACGGTCGCCGCACGCGTGAAGTTGCTCACATGCACCCCCTCGCCGATCGGCGATTCGCGGTTTAGCGTCCGAGACCAGTCGGCGTGCACGGCCCGAGGGGGCCGGCCTACTGAGTTCCAGTGACCCTTGGCCCCCGGAAGTACGGCGGGGGGTCCTCGGCGTTCTTGACTCGTGGGGCCACGTGATTCGCGTGGAACCTCGTCACGTGATTGCCCCAGAACCTCCGGGTCCGCCAGTGGTGAAAGGTGTCGTTCCCACTCGAGTGGCGAAGCGCGAGCAAAGGACTCTGACGGACCAGGGGTCGAAGAAGCCCGTGGAGTTCCGGGCGCCCCTCGGCGGCCTCCAGCGACTCGGCCACGTAGGCCA
>JAYSQJ010000139.1:0-18091 GCA_043721635.1 Acidimicrobiales bacterium
GAGCGTCTCTCTGCTAAGAGATGCTCGCTGCATCACAGCCACCAACAGTCATTTGAGTGAAGTCGACGATTCAGTGCAACGTCGCATCCACCCTCCGCCCCACCAACAATGTCTGAGCAATTGCGGCGAAGGAGCCTGCCAAAGCTCCGAATACCGGTATTTCGTGGTTCGCGTCGTTGATGATTCAGCGCAATTGCACGACTAATGAACCAGGAAGCAAGACCTCATAGATTTCGTTGAATCGACGCCGAACTGAGTGGCCTCGAGGTGTGGCGATGTGCGTTTGCGACCGCACTGCAGTCTCACTCTGCCTCCATCCATGAAGCGAACGTGACTTGATTGGGATTGACCGTGAGGACTTCATGAACCGATCCATCTTGCGCAAGTACCGCGTAGTCACCACAGGCAAGTCGAGGAAACACTGCGGCGTAGAGAACCTCGCCAACGCCTTCTCGAGGTAGGACCCAAACGTGGGATCTGGATGAAGGATCCAACGTCGGATGAATTTCGACCTCAGTACCTTCATAGTTGGCCGACGTCGCCAGCACAAGAGCTCCTGCTGTGCTGTCGACGTCAATTACCACCGAGCGACTAGGCAACGTTGGCGGACACATCACTTCATGAACGTGCGCGACGCCTTCGTGTACCGAGTTACTACCGGCATGTGAATGCTCTGCGCTTCTGCTTTCCATCTGACGCTTGTCCTAGGCAACCGAATGAGGTTGTCAGCCGGCCATTGCAACGGGCTGCGATGCGGGGTTGTTGTAGCCATCCCACGGATCGGCCAGATACGGGAACTGGGATCCAAAGTTCAGGCCGAAGGCCGACAGACTCGCAACTGTCATCGGCTCCGCAGTCGGACCGCCAACGTCGTAGAGTGCGCCGGCGGCGGCGTCGGGCTTGTATGACGTCACAACACTGCCGAGGAGCGCACCCGCGACCGCCTTCAGCGCGATGCTGGTCACGTCGTCGAAAACCCTTCGCCCATTGGGATACCCAGCAACGTCGCCACCGACGACGCCGAGGATGCTCGCGGTCGCGATTGGCGTTGCCTCAATCGCGACGTTCAATCGCAGCAAGTCGGCCTTCGTCTTTCCGGTGTAATTCTGAAAACCGGGGAAGAGCGGTGGGACGCCGGTGAGGAGTACCGCGTCAAGGTCGGGTCGCTTGTTCGCGGCATTCGCCGTGTACGCCGCCAAGTTGGGGAACGCACCCGGGTACAGCACGTTCAACAGCGCCGCCAGGCCCGGGTGGTCGTAGTAACCACCGAAGCGTGAGTCGTCCTTCGGTGGCAGCGAATTCCACTTGTCCTTCTCATCCATTGGGATGATCACTTCATTGATCAAAGGGTTCCCCAAACGTGACACTTGGTGCCAGGGACCGGCATGCGTTGAAGGATTCCCGTAGATCTTCGTCTTCTGGCGACTCGCGGTCGTCCAGACCCCGATGGTCGAATTGGCGGCCTTGTAGTCGGTCGGCACTACGCCATCCTTCGTCAATTCCGAAATCGGCAACTGCAGGGCGATGCTGTGCACGTTCGTCGACGCCAGTGAATTGATGCCAGCGATCGCAGCACCCTTCAAGAGGAAGTCGGGATGGAACGGTCGGAGCAGACCGAGGTCGAAAATCGACCCGAGGTCAACGTAGAACCCGTCCGCACGCTGACCGGCGAAGACGTTGGTCGACCCGAGTGTGTGGACGGCTTCCGCGGTGAGCTTGGCGTAGTTCGGAATGGAGTTGCTACCGACGTTGCATGGGGGACACGCGAGCTTGTGGGCGAGTACCTTCGAACCTCTCCGGTCCTTACGTGTCACCGAGTAGAACTGCTTACGATTCCACGTCTCGTCACTGATTGAATTGATTTGACCGGTGTTGTAGAGGAATGTGCCCTTTTTGCCAGTGTCGGTCAAGATGGTCGTGAACCGAAACTGGTAGGTGACGTCAGCTTTGGCGTCGCCCGTGTTGTCGATGTGAATCTCATAGAGTACGTCGTCACCGAATTCAAAGAAGTTCGGTCCTCCCGCGGGCTGCTGTCGCGGAATGTAGTTGGCGATCAACGTGACGAAGCCCGGACGATCGGGACTGATGAATGCGTACAGGTCAGTGCTATCGGCGACCGGGTCTTTGGAGATCTCTGGAGCTTCCGCGTGAGATGACATTTCTTTCAACCTTTCAAGTTATGGTGAATTGCCTTATGTCGAGTGAGACATTTGAGGATATTTCGGAACATCGAATTGCACTTCGTGAGTGAAGTAGTGGTTTGCTCAACCGTCGACCAAGGGGGAGGGAAGGTCGACGGTTGAGCAAAGAATGGGCTAGGCGCGAACGTTGATGGTCATCGAAAGTCGCGAATGAGTCGGGCAACGAGTGCTCGGTCGTGCCGAATGATTTCCTTTTCACCCACCATCAAGCGAATTTCTCCAGTTCGGGGGTTTGGAATGTGTACTACGACCGTCTCGGTCGTGGACAATGCATGAACGTCGTCTTTTGAAGCAGTCGATCCGGTTTTTATGGTGGCCGCGGTCGCGACCGTTGACATGGTCATAGGGGACACCGCCACAATGCCCGCTGCAACCAGGCTTACTTGGGCTCCCTTTAGAAAACCCCGCCGTGAAATTTCGTTCATTATCGCCTCCTCATCTACCGAGTCTCTCGAACTCATCTACCAGGGCTCCTCGTTGAACCCACATTGCTCCCATGTAAGAAGCGAATCTGAGGGGTCAATATATCAACCCCATATTCGCAAGTCAAGGACTTTAGTAGTAAAATATAAGAACTTCCTCGACATTCCATATAGTCGGCCTGCAGGGCGAAACCGGAGTCAATTCACGCCTGATGCTGTCGAGTTGTCGCCCTCGGTCACCACCGCGTTTCACCACGCAACGAAACTCCGTCAAAGGCGCGAATCTCCGTCGCAGTCTCCGGACGCTGGTACTGGTCACGGCCCGCGAGCCCTCCGGGATTTCTCACCTTGCTACGGCACCAGTGACTTCTTCGGGGTTCCCAGACCGGAGTGGAATTCAGCTCATGCACTGTACGGGACGATAATTACTGGCCCTTGTTCTTGGAAAGGTTAGGCCTGCTTGTTGAGGGCTTCGGCATACGTCCTCTCGATCGCGGCAAGTGCCGTCGACGCATCGTGTCCTGACCAATCGTCAACTCCGAATTCGCGCGCGTGAGCTTCATCTCGAATCGCGCGACCACCCACCAGAATCGGTGCTGCCACGTCGGCATCACGTAATGCCGTGATCGTTTCAATCACCGCGGCATCGTTGTCGCTCGTTGTCGCGCCAACAAGAACCGCGACCAGGCGATCGGCAGCACGAGCGGCATCAACGAACGATCCCGCAGGCGTGTTCGCTCCAAGATCCACTGGCTCGAAGCCCTTGGCGCGCAGGAGATCCGCCAATATCAGACCGGGAAGAACATGCCACTCACCAGACACCGCACCCAAGACGACCGTGCCCCGGGACCGACCACGGCGCGCGAACTGCGGTCCCAGGCGACCGATGATGCGCAATGCCACCACCGACGCTCGATGCTCTTCGGTGACGGAGATTTTGCCGGACTCCCATTGGTCGCCAACCAAGCGAAGGGACGGCACAAGGATTTCGTCGTAGACCTCACTGGGAGTGCTCCCGGAGGTCAACGCGCCATCGACGACACGCCACGCACCGGCATCATCACTGACGATCATTCGTTTTACCATTTGGATCGGGCGTTGCGCGCGCGAGGTCCCCTTCGCGGGTCGTCGAGGTGATGTGTGGAGTCTCTCCAGATCGGTGACCGCCACAGACCATGTGGCCCTCTCGCGCACGGCGGCCAACTTTCCGGTACGCACATAGCGATACACCGTCATGTAGTGCACGTCCAATATGCTCGCAGCCTCGGCAAGTCCGACTCGCTTGGGGGATGATTTTGGCTTCACTCTGGTCCTGACTTCAACTTATTGTCCCTTAGCTTGGGCACGGCATGTAGGACATCGCTGGTCCGCGTCCACCGCAACCTTCGAAGCGTACATTTTCACTTCAGCTAGAGCCTCATTAGTGCCGGTGACGTCCACCGCAGCGGACGGCACGCCAACGTGTGGCCGATCGGGAGGATCGCCGATGACGTGGCACAAGAATCGCGGTCCCGACCGATTCGCCGCGTTCTTCGAGAACTCGGCCGTCCTCGCGTGCGTGGTCCAGTTTCACGGCCTTGTCGTGGTGACGAATTCGACGCTGCGCACATTTCTGGAACTCGCCGATGAGCCAGCAGGCCTTCTGTTCACCGACGTCGACGTACGTCACATCAGCAGTCTGCGCGCCGCCGGGGCCAATGACTACCTCACGATGCCGCTCGACGTCCTCCAGTTGCGGCGAAACCTTGGCGAATAGTTGGTCCAGATCGAACTAGAGAAGTCCTAGTCCCGTCCGAAAAACACCGTCAGCGCGATGGGGTGCGGATCGGCCCGACCACGTCGGCGTTCGTGTCGATGATGGCGGCGACGCATCGACGCAGAATCGTCCGGCAGAGCTCGAAGGCGTGTTCGTTGGCGAGTTCGCCGGCGCCGGCCGTGATCGGGTACGTGAGGCAGAAGACGAGGCATCGGCGGTAGTCGTTCCAAAGGTCCTCGAAGGGGTAGTCGACGCCCAACGCCACAAGGTTGGCCTGGTAGAGACCGAGTAGTTCGTGCTCGGCCGCCCGACGATCGTCGACGGTGAGGCTCTGGCTCATGAAGTAGGCCACGTCATTGATCCCCGGCCCGATGTTGGTGATCTGCCAATCGACCACCGTGATCGGTGAGTCGCTTACCTCATTGAAGAAGATGTTGTCGAGCCGCATGTCGCCGTGGCACAGCGTGACCGGATGATTGACCGTGTCCTCCATCATCACCGGGCCGAAGTCGGACCAGTGCTCGCAGATTGCCGCGATCCGCTCGGGCACCAGTTCGCCGAATCGCTCCACGATGACGGGCCAGGACTGTTTGAAGCTCTGGTCGTTGAACTGGGGCCAGGGCGCCGCGCCGGCCGACTGGATGTAGGGCAGGGTCGCGAGACGCTCACTGTTCCACCACTGGGCGTGGTGCTTGGCCAGCGCCGTCACGATGTGGCGGGCGTCGTCGATGGAGCAGCCCTGCACCTGGTCGGTCGACCTCAGATGGCCAAGGTCGTCGATGATCAGGACAAAGTCGTAGGTCTCCTCGTCGACCGCCCCGTAGTGGAAGCGCGGGGCGAGCTCCAGTTCGGGACTCAGCTCCCGGTAGATCTCCACCTCGCGCTTGTACATTCCGTAGCCGGCCGCGATCATCCGGATTATCTCGTAGGGCGGGGCGATCTTCACGACCAGCGACGCCGGGCCCGCTCCCTCGTCATAGGTCGGAGTCAATCGGAACACCATGCTCATGATTCCGACGCCGACGCCGATCGGCACGACGCCGAGCGAGGCCACGTTGACGTCGTGGCCCCCGGCCTTTAGCGCAGCCGTGAGCCACGTTGGCGTGATCTCGTCCATCGACCTCGGAATTGCAACGTCAGGTCCCGGTCGCGACATGGTCTACCCCCCATGGTGGCGGCACCGCGTCCGCCACTTGGAGTCGATGTTACTCACGCGACTCGCGCTCGCGCGCCTCACGCGTGAGCTGGCTCGGTCGCGCCGGGACCGAGTTCGGCTAGTGAGCGAAGATCACGCGCACGACGCTCGCCTGCACCACGCTTCCGTCCTTCGCCGAGAACGTACGCAGCACCAGCGCGCCGGCGGACTCGAGCGGTGCGCTGAACGTCACGCTCTTGGCGAACGGTTCCATGACGCCCATCGATCCGCCCATCACGGTGGTTCGCACGACCGACACCAGACTGTTGTCCTGACGCAGGTCGACGTTCACGACCGCTTCGAAGGCAGAGCTTCGACCCGACAGGGCGAGGGGTGACGAGACCGAGGCGAGGGCCATAGGTACGGTGACGCTGATCGAGGCGGACGCGGCTCCGAGGATCCACCAGGTGTTGTCCGACGTGAGCTGGCGAACCATCACGGTCGTTACCGGTCCGTTCGACGCGGCACGAATCGGCACCTCGCCCGAGCGGGTGTCACCTCGCTGGAACGCGCCGATGATCGGTTGGGTGAAGCCCAAGTAGTCGACCGCGAACGAGTACGCCGCCGTCGAAGGATCGGTAAATCGCATCAGGCTCGTCGCGAAGGGCCACACCGCGGTCGCCGGTTGGGCGATGAGCGTCGTCGTCGAAGTCGTGATCGTTGACGTGGGATTGGTCTGGCGGCCGATGACGACGCCCAAGGCGGCGACGACGACCAACAGCGCTCCCACATAGACAAGTGTTCGTCTGCTCATGGTTGCTCCCGTTCCGACCAAACCACTCCTCAACCCCGAAACTAGGACCTTCGAGTGTCTAAGTCCACGCGGGGCCGACGCGCGGAGTTCGCTCAGGCCCGATGCGGTGACGACCGCAAACCCTTCAATTCACTGCAAGAGCGCCCGCGGGACGATTCTCACGGTCCGGCACGTGCGACGAAATTGTGACTTTCGACCCACTGGTGCACGGGGACTCAACCACACAATGGAGTCATGAGCGCTACCGGTTCGCACGGATCTGGGCGTCGAATGTCACGCCTGGCCAACTTGCCAGTGTCGTTCGCGTGCGCCGGCCTCGCCCTCGGCGGCCTCCTTCGCCTCGCCGGTGAGGTCGCCCCGACGAACACGGCCTGGGGCGTGACCATCGCCGTGGGAATGGCGTACTCGCTCTATTCCACGGGGCGAAGCCTCGCACGAGGCCGACTGGGCGTCGACCTCATCGCCTTGCTGGCTCTCATCGGCACGGCGCTCGTCCACGAGTACCTCGCGGGCGCGGTGGTGAGCGTGATGCTCACCAGTGGCGGCGCCCTCGAGCGCTGGGCCACCGGTCAAGCCCACCGTGATCTGGAGGCGCTGCTCCAGCGCGTCCCACGCTCGGCCCACCGGTATATCGGCGACGCCCTCGAGTCGGTCCCCCTCGACGACGTGGCTCCGGGCGACGCGCTGATGGTCGCTTCAGGGGAATTGGTGCCCGTCGACGGCATGGTCCGCTCGCCCGTCGCCGTGCTCGACGAGTCAGCCCTGACCGGAGAGCCGCTGCCGGTCGAGCGCGTCCGCGGCGAACTCGTTCGAAGCGGGGTGCTCAACACCGGTGGCCCGTTCGACATGACCGCGACGACCGCCGCGGCAAACAGCACCTACGCCAACATCGTGCGGCTCGTCGCGCACGCCGAGGCGTCGCAACCTCCCTTCGTGCGCCTCGCGGATCAGTACGCGCTGAGGTTCCTCGCGCTCACGCTGGTGGGCGCAAGTGCGGCCTGGGTATTCGGCGGGGCGAGCCGCGCGGTCGCGGTACTCGTCGTGGCGACGCCCTGTCCCTTGATCCTCGCCGCGCCCGTCGCGTTCGTCTCGGGACTCTCGCGGGCCGCTCGACGGGGGATCATCATGAAGGGCGGTGCCGTCCTCGAGCGCCTGGCCCGCTGCACGACCGTGCTCATCGACAAGACCGGAACGCTGACGGTCGGCCATCCCGTCCTCAAGGACGTGCTGACGGACGGCTCGATTGGACGCGACGACCTGCTTGCGCTGACCGCCTCGCTCGACCAGGTATCGCCCCACGTCCTCGCGAACTCGGTCGTGCGGGCCGCGATCGACCGCGGCCTCACGCTTCTTCGCCCCACGAACGTGGAGGAGGTGGTGGGATTCGGCATCCGCGGCAGTGTCACCGATCGCTCAGTGGTCGTGGGTAATGCATCCTGGTGCGGCGTCGTCGGTACTCCTGCGTGGGCCAAGGCGGCACGGCGCCGAGCCCGTCTCGACGGGTCACTGACCGTCTACGTGGCGATCGACGACCACCCGGCCGGGGTCCTCGTGTTCGACGACCCGCTGCGCATCGACGCCGCGCGCACCATCAGGTCGCTGCGCAGCAGCGGCATCGAGCGGATCGTCATGGTCTCGGGCGACCGAGTCGAGGTCGCCGAGACCGTGGGTTCGATCATGGGACTGGACGAGGTCTTCGCTCAGCGCACGCCCGCCGAGAAACTCGAGGTCGTGCGGATGCAGTGCGAGATCGCCCCGACCATCATGGTCGGCGACGGGGTCAACGACGCCCCCGCGCTGGCGATCGCTGACGTCGGTGTCGCGCTCGGCGCTCGAGGGTCCTCTGCCGCCTCCGAGGCGGCCGACGTCGTCCTCACTGTGGATCGCCTCGATCGGCTGGGCGAGGCGCTGATACTGGCCCGGCGCACCAAGCACATTGCCTTGCAGAGTGTGATCGCCGGCATGATCATGTCGCTGGTGGCGATGAGCGCGGCGGCCGCCGGACTCCTCCCGGCCGTCTGGGGGGCGCTGCTCCAAGAGGTGATCGACGCCGCGACGATCCTGAACGCCCTGCGGGCACTCCACGCCGGACGCGGCGAGAGGGTTCTCGGCGACGACGACACCGCGCTCACGGCGCGATTCCGGACGGAGCATCGCGCGATTCGCGCCGCGCTCGACCAACTCCAGGCCGTCGCCGACGACCTGGGCGTTATCGAGCAGGGTGAAGCCCTCGCCGCGGTACGCCAGATGCATCGAGTGTTGGTCGACGAGGTGCTGCCCCACGAGGAGGCCGAGGACGCCATCCTCTACCCCGCGCTCGGACGGATCTTGGGCGAGACCGACACGACGACGTCGATGAGCCGGGCCCACATCGAGATCAAGCACCAGACGAGGCGGCTCGGCCAGCTCCTCGACGAGATCGACCCGCGCGACGTTGACGAGTCGGACCTGGTTGAGTTGCGCGGCGTCCTCTACGGACTGGGCGCGATCCTGCGACTCCACACCGCCCAAGAGGACGAGAGCTTCCTCTCGCTCGGTGAAGAGACACCGTTGACCAAGACGCCGCCATCCAGCTGATGACCGCGCCACCGGGGAAAGCAAAGCGACACCGCACCACTGCCGCGACCGCGTGTCGGCATTTGACCTACGACTAGTCAGCGGTAACCCTGTGCGTCGAGGCCGAGCAGGCCAACCACCGAGTCGATTACGTCACTCGACCCGTTCGCATGGCGGCGCGACTCATCGGCAGTCCCCGCGATGCACGCCCACGCGGTAGCCCGCGCCGGCGCGAACACCAGCCCGCCCATCGGACGCCGTGTCGCCGACCGCCACCAAGCCACTCATCGAAGTGGTCGGGGCGTGTATTGCGCATCACTGCAGCACGTCGACCAACGCCTCGCGAGTCGGAGTTGAAAAGCCCGTCGTCAATGCCACCCGGAGGCCCAGGCCAAGTGGACTCTCGACGGTCGCTCGGGCGCCAGGAACCTCGCTAACGCCGCGCTCGTTCGCGGACTCGTCGTCGACGACGTCGAGCACTTCGGTGCTCCGCACGACCTCGAGCACGGGGCCGTTGTCGATCATCATGGTGACAGCCATGTCCCAACCGACCGGTTCGAGGTCGTTGATAAAAGGACTCCGAATGTCACGTCGTGAGGAACGTCGCTCTGCGCGTCGCCATCGCTCGACTACGGCTCACGACGATCGAGAAAGAACGACCGGAGCAACTCGGCGGACTCACCGGCAAGCACGTCGTAGGTGACCTCTGCTTCGTGGAGCAGCCGAGGGTCGCTCAACAGGTTGTAGCGCGACCCGACGGCGCCGGCCTTCTCGTCCATCGCCCCGATGACGACGCGACCGACCCGCGCGTTCAACAGGGCGCCCGCGCACATGACGCACGGCTCGAGCGTGACGTAGGCCGTGACTCCGTCCATCCTCCATCCCGGGCGTGACGCGGCGGCGGCCCGCAGTGCCACGAGTTCGGCGTGCGACGTCGGGTCCTCGTCAATCTCGCGGCGGTTCTCCCCGACCGCGATCACCGATCCGCCCACGACCAGCGCGCACCCGACGGGCACGTCGTCGTGGGCCCCGGCCAACGCCGCGGACTCGAGCGCTACGCGCATGAAAAGTTCGTCGCTCACGGTGTCCATGACGACGAACTGTACGGGAGTTGGACCGACCACGCCGCCGGACCCCGATGGTGGGCTCGATCAGGCGTTGTAGACTTGTCGACGGAGGGGTGCGAGAGCGGCCGAATCGGGCAGTCTCGAAAACTGCTGTGTCTACGGGCACCGTGGGTTCAAATCCCACCTCCTCCGCCACGGGAAACGGGTGACTTCGGTCACCCGTTTCCCCGTCCTAGCGACGATGCGCGAGAGCGGAACTACGATGGAAACGTCTGACGCTGTCGGACATCGTCGTAGGAGAAGGTCATGGTCTCGTCAATTGATTCGTCCGTAGGCACCGTCCGCAAGGTCATCACCGAGCTCCCCGGGCCCAAGTCGCGCGCCCTCCACGAGCGCCGCAAGGCCGTCGTCAGCGCCGGGTTGACCAACGGCTTCCCGATCTACATCGAGCGCGCCGATGGCGCGATACTGCGCGACGTCGACGGCAACCAGATCCTGGACCTCGGTTCGGGGATTGCCGTCACGTCGATCGGCCACGCCGTGCCCGAGGTGGTCGACGCCGTCAGCGCCCAGGTGGCCGCCTTCACCCATACCTGCTTCATGGTGACGCCCTACGAGAGCTACGTCGAGGTGTGCGAGGAGTTGGCGGCGCTCACGCCCGGGGACTTCGCGAAGACCAGCGCTCTCGTGAACTCCGGCTCTGAGGCCGTCGAGAACGCCGTCAAGGTCGCCCGGCTGGCCACCGGTCGACAGGCCATCGTCGTCTTCGACCACGCCTACCACGGTCGCACGAACCTGACCATGGCGCTCACCGCCAAGAACATGCCCTACAAGGACCGCTTCGGACCGTTCGCGCCCGAGATCTACCGAGCGCCGATGAGCTACCCCTACCGCGACGGGCTGAGCGGCGCCGAGGCCGCCGCGCGCGCCATCGAGTTCATCGAGACCCAGGTAGGCGCCCACAACGTCGCCGCCCTCCTGATCGAGCCCATCCAGGGTGAGGGCGGCTTCGTCGTGCCCGCCGAGGGATTCCTGCCCGCCCTGTCGGAGTGGACGACCAAGAACGGCGTGGTGTTCATCGCCGACGAGATCCAGAGCGGCTTCTGTCGCACCGGTGACTGGTTCGCGGTCAACCACGAGGGCGTCGTGCCCGACATGGTCACGACCGCGAAGGGCCTCGCCGGCGGCATGCCGCTCGCCGCGGTCACCGGTCGCGCCGAACTGATGAACGCGGTGCACGAAGGTGGCCTCGGGGGCACCTTCGGCGGGAACCCCGTCGCCGCCGCCGCGGCCCTCGCCACCATCAAGACAATGCGCGACCGCAACCTCGTGGCGCGCGCCCGCGAGATCGGCGAGGTCGTCCTGGGCAACCTACGATCGCTTCAGCAGGACGTCGCGATCATCGGCGACGTGCGCGGTCGCGGGGCCATGATCGCCATGGAGCTGGTGAACCCGGGCACCAAAGAGCCCAACGCCGTCGCCGCCAAGTCCATCGTCGGCTACTGCAACCAGCACGGCGTCATCGCGCTGGCCTGCGGAACCTACGGAAACGTGATCCGGCTCCTGCCGCCGTTGGTGATCACCGATGAGCAGCTGGCCGACGGGCTTGGCGTGCTCGCCGCCGCGGTGCGCTCCGCCGGCTAACTGAGACAGGACTGCGTCGAGACCGGGCGCGACGAGGCGCGCGCGACGTCGCGCATTACGACGTCGGCCGGCACCGCGTAGGCCGTCAGCCGCTGGCCGTAGGAGTTGGCGAAGATCACTCCCGCCACTCGCGACCCGACGAGGACCGGACTGCCCGAGTTGCCGGGTTGGACCTGCGCGTTGACGACGAGCACGGTGCGACGAAAGGACGTCGAGTCGTAGATGTCCCGGCCCTCGGCCGTGATCACACCGCGCACAATCGCTGGGGCACCGGTGCGCGTCGCGTCGAGGGGGAACCCGACCACCTCGGCGGCGGTGCCGCTTCGCACGGCCGCGGTCACGAACGACGAGGCCGCCTCGGACCGCGACGAAACTCGAAGCACCGCAATGTCGTTTCGGGGATCGAACCCGACGACGTGCGCGTTCGCTCCATCGACCGACACGCGCGTGGCCCCCGCGACGACGTGGGCGTTGGTCACGGCCACGTGTCCACTGACGAAGAAGGCCGTGCCCTGGCGGCCGTTCGGGCAACCTCCGCTCGCGAGGACCTTCACCACGTTGCGCGGCGCGGCCAGCGACCTCACGACGCGACCGAGCTTGGTCGGCGCCGGACCGGGCAGCGTCGGCGCGACGACGCTCGCGAATACGCCCGGGAAGTCACCGAATCGGAACAGCGATTGGACCCGGGCCGTGATCGACGACGGAGTCGGCATCACCCGGTCCATGACCACCATGATGCGCGACTGTTGAATTCCTTGGTCGAGGGCACTCCACGGCGTGGTCGTCAATACGCCGGCGAACAGCCAGCAGACGAGCAGTGCCTCAACGACCCCCATGGCGACGCCGACGACGGAGTCGACGACCCCGACTCGCAGGAAGTTGAGCGACTGGCGCACGAAGGAGGCGAGCAGGGCGCCCAGGAAGCTGCCGGCGACGGACCCCGCGACGACGATGCCCACCGCCAGGAGCGCACGCCAGTGAGCGTGGGTGATCGCCGACGAGAGCGCCGGCGCCACGAGGACGCCGGCGACGAACCCCGCGACGGCGCCCGCAACGCTGCCGAGCTGCGCGAGCGCGCCACGGGTGCCGCCCCGCACGCCCTGGGCCAGGACGATGACCACAATGACGACGTCGACCCAACTCATCGCCCAAGGGTAGACGTCGACTCCCCTGATTCCTAGGCTGAATTCCCCCCGGAGACGAGTTGGTGCCACCGTTGAAATTGGCCCCCGGACGTCGGGGCGGCCGGACTGGGCTGTAGAACCAAGGTCGAAGCAGTGAAAAGTAACATCGTTTAAACGTCAGAACGTCGACGCGATCGCAAGGAAACCATGAGCCGAGTTCCGGGCAGTGCGCGCTCGCGTCTGCGCAACGTCGCCGTCGCGGTCGTGGCCGCGGTCGCGCTGGCGGCCTGCGGCACGACGGTCGCTTCCGTGCCGCCCGTCGTGGGCGTTCCCGCCATCAGCATCTCGGTACCGCTGGAGACGGTCGCGTGCACTGCGAAGGACTCGTGCGTCGCCGTGGGAACGCTCACCGGCTCGGTCGGGCCGCCAACCATCGGCGAGTATCGCACGGCCGGCGGTCGTTGGGTGCGGACCGCGGTCCCCCCAACGCCGTCGGCCGTGATCACGACTTCGTCGTGCTGGAGCACCGTGTGCCTGCTCGCCGGTTCCGAACCCCGCGGCGACCTGCTGTGGCGCTACGACGCCGCCACCCATTCGGTCGCCGCCGCCACCGCACCCGGGCCGGCGCTCGGGGTCAGCGTCGTCACCTGCTACGCAGAACTGTCGTGCGCAATGGTTGACACCGGCCGCACCGGCACGCCGCAGTTCCTCCTCACCGCCGACGGGGGTTCCTCCTGGACGTCGCCGACGGCGATGAACTGGGCCGGCGGCGAGAGCGTGACGGGACTCGCCTGCAGCACCGCGTACACCTGCGTGGCGAGTGCGACCTCCTCATCGGGTCTCTTGAAGCTCGCGGTCACGCGCGACCGCGGCGCGACGTGGACGCTCAACCCCACGCCGAGTGCGTGGACCTCCCTGCGCTCACTGTCGTGCTGGGGGCGCCGGTGCGTGGCGCTCGCCACGACCGCCACCCGGACCCGCCTCGCGCGCACGGCGTCGTTCGGCCGGTCCTGGACGAGCGTCTCATTGGACTACAGCGCCAACGCCCTCGCCTGCACCACGACCGTGACCTGCGTGGTCGGTGGTCAGAAGGACGCACTGACCCCGTGGGTCGCACTCGTGCGTCGCGGCGTCGTCATCGCGGTGGCGCTGCGGTACGTGCCCACGCCGGTGATCGACGTGGCCTGCGGGACGAAGGTCTGCGCGGCGATCGGCGTCACGACGCTGCTGGCGCTTGCGCCCTAGCCCTTGAGCGCGGCCGCCAAGAGCCCGGGAAGCTTCGCCCAGGAAGGCCGGACCTCGAAGGCGAGGAGCTTGCGCATGACGGCTCCGGCGTGTGCGTTCGTGGCGAACCACGCCGGAGCCGGTGTGGCCACGAAGGGGCCGCGCACGACGGACTTCTGTGGGCGCGCGAAGAGGTAGGCGTTGCCCACGAAGCCGCTGCCCGATTGGATGTCGGTGATCGGGTGGCCGGGGTAGGCACCCCAGACCGTCGTCGCGAAGGCGAAGCTCATCGCGTGCCAGATGTTCACCCCGATCGACCCGTAGCGCAGGTCCGCGACGGCCTGCTCGATGGCCGGTCCGGTGACGGGATCCTTCATCGTGCGCGGATCGGCGATCAACGTCATCGACAGCGTCCCCCACACGACGTCGTTGCAGAAGGCCGTCGCCTTCGCGACGAAGTCGGCCGGCGAGTCGGCCGCGAGGGCCGTCTCGCTGGTCAGAGCGCAGAACGCCTCAACGTTGAGGCAGATGTCGTCCCGGTTCGACGGGTCGACGTCGCGGATGATCGTCCAGGGCATGCGATCACCGCCGGCGTCACCGATCTGGTGCGCGTCGGGATGCAGGGCGAGGAACGACGCCCGGCGCTCGCTGGCCCCGGGGTAGTAGGCGCGGCGAGTCGGCAGCGACGCGAATACGGCTTCGAGCGCATCGAGGAACTGGTCGCGCTGGGTCCATCCGGCGTGGGTGATGATCACCCGAGGCGTCAGGCAGTTAAACCCCGCGTTATTGGCGATCATCGTGGCGACGTGACGCGCCTGGTACTCGATCTCCTTCGCCGACCACTGGCCGGGCACGACCACCACCGGTGACACGTTGCCCAGTTCGCAGCTCACGGGCTTGGTGACGATCGGCTCGTTGGCGGCCTTTCGGCGCTCGCCCTCGGGACCAACGCCAAAGACGATGGCGTCGTGGGTCTTGTCCGAGCCGGTGACGTGGATGTCGTCGACGAGCTCGTGCTGGGTGAGGTACGACCCGACCTGGGCGCCGCCGCTCACGATGCGCAGGTAGCCCTCATCGATCAGGGCGCCCATGGCGCGGCGCCAGTAGGGCACCAGGTAGTCGTTGACCGGGTTGGCCTTCAGCACGACGACCCTCCCCTCGGCGAAGAGCTTGGTCAGCACGTCACGCGGCCCGAGCGAGGCGACGTTGCCCGCGCCGAGCACCAGCGAGACGCCAGCGTGCGCCGCCGGGGCCTGGTAGGCCTGCGCCTGGGTGGCCTTCACCTCGGCCTCGGAGACGCCGGGCTCCATCCACACTTCGCCCGTCACGCCGCTGAAGAGGATCCGGTCGAAGATACTGCTGGGCGTCACCTGGACCGCAATGCGCTGGCCGGGCTTGTGGCGCACCGGCCCGGGGTACTGCGGACGACCCTTCGCGTCGATATCGAGCATCGAGCGACATAACGACTGGGCCATCCGCACGAAGGTGCCGATGCCCCCGAAGAGCTCCTCGCCGCCCTCGGGGCCGCGGGGGTCGTAGCCCTTCGCGGCGCAGGCCGCGTCGTTCCACTCCTCGGCGACGGCGTAGGTGTCGCGAACGATCCGTTCGAGCAGCGCGGCTCGCTGGCGCGGCGTCGTCTGCGCCCACTGGGTCGCGCGCGAGGCGACGTCGGCGACGGCCCCGTCCAGTGCGCGCTCGTCGAGCGCCACGTGGTCCTGGGCCCCGGAAGTCGGGGCTTGCGCCCCCCTCGTCTGGCTCATGGTCCCTCCCTCGTATCTATGCGAGGCTAGTTCTGTGAGTTTGACTTCGCCCAGTTCGGCGCCGCCCGGCTGGTACCCCGATCCGGCGGGCGAACGCCAGTGGCGCGTCTGGACCGGCGCGGAGTGGTCGGACCTGACCCGTCCCTACGGCCCCCTGGTCGACGCGAACCGAGTGAGCGCGCATCTGGCGCTCCTCCAGGCGCTGCGACGGCTCCTGCGCTACGGCATCGTGGGATCCTTCTCGGGCCTGGCCATCGTCGTGGGCGTGCTGGCCCACTGGCCGGGGACGGCGCACCCCGCCTCCCTGACGTTCTGCGTCATTGCCCTCGACGCCGGCATGGCGCTGCTGATCATCGGGTCGGCCAGCTTCGCCTTCGCGGCCCGAGAGCTCGACGGACGATGGTCCCCGCGAGCCCTGATCCCGGGCGTCAACCTCATGTGGGTGAACGCCCTCGTCACCCGGCGCCTCGGCGGCCGACCCGCTCGACGCGTCGCGTCCGAGACGGTGCTGCTCGCGCTGTTCGTGATCCAGTTCCACGTGCAACCGTGGCTCGGCGTGGCCCCGATGGTGGTGGCGGTCGGCCAGGCGCAGTGGACCTCGACACTGATCGGCCAACTCACCGGCCCGGCGAAGGGGACCTCGACCTCGCCGTAGGATGGCGGGGGTGGGCGCGCCCGCAGCCCTGATGAAGAGAGATCGCGATGGCCAATGAACTGTGGGGACCGCTGGCCGGACTGATCGGAAGCTGGGAGTCGGGCTACGGCGGACTCGACGTCTCATTCCACAACGACGAGGGCCTGATCACCGAGACGATCTACCGTGAGAAGACGGTCTTCAAGCCCTTCGGCCCGATCCTCAACGGCGACCAGTGCCTCTACGGCCTGGACTACAAGACCGCCGTGTACTGCGTCGACGCGGACCTCCCCTTTCATACCGAGCTGGGCTACTGGATGTGGGATTCGGCCAACCGCCAGGTGGCGCGGTGCTTCGTGATCCCCCTCGCCCAGGCCCTGATCGCCGGCGCCACCGTCGAGCCCGACGCGACGTCGTTCCGCCTCGAGTCGGTGCTCGGATCGAACACCTACGGCATCCTGTCGAACAAGCACCTCGACACGGTCGCCCACACGACCCGGTTCGACGTCACCGTCAGCTTCACCGAAGACACGTTCTCCTACGACGAGACGACGATCATCGAGCACCAGAAGTACCCGACGGTGATCATGCACACCGACCGCAACACCCTGAAGCTCCTCAGCCGAGAGAGTTGAGTCGATGTACGACTGGTCCGACGAGCACCAGGCCATCATTGCGGTCGTTCGCCGGTTCGTCGACGAGGAGATCCGCCCGATCCTCGACGACCTCGAGCACCACGGCGTGGCGCCCTACGAGATACTGCGACGGATGTACGACGTCTTCGGCCTCAAGGAGATGGCCCGCGAGAGCTTCCAACGCCTCTACGAGCGCAAGGTCTCCGGCGAGCCGGCGAGCCCCCGGGGCGGCTCGGACCCGGCAGCGCAATTGATCTCGACGATCGAGCTCTGCCGGGTCAGCCCCGGTCTGTTGACCTCACTCGGCGTATCGACGGGACTGGCCGCGGGCACGATCAACAAGCTCGGCACCCCCGCCCAAATGCAACGCTGGGCCCTCGACCTCATGACGCTCGACAAGATCGGCGCCTGGGCCATCTCGGAGCCGGACTCGGGCTCCGACGCTCTCGGTGGCATGCGCACCACGGCCCGGCGCGACGGTGACGAGTACGTCCTCAACGGCCAGAAGACCTGGATCACGAACGGCCCGTACGCCGACACGATCGTCCTCTACGCGAAGCTCGACGACGGCAGCGGCGAGGCCGTGCGCGGTCGTAAGGTCCTCACGTTCGTCCTCGACAAGGGAATGGAGGGCCTCGAGCAGGCCAAGCGCATGCGCAAGATGGGCCAGCACGCCTCACCGACCGGCGAGATCTTCCTCAGTGACGTGCGCGCCGGCCGGGACCGGTTGCTCGGCGAGACCGAGGAGCCCACGGGCGGCGGCGGGGACAGCGCGAAGGACAACTTCGTCGCCGAACGAGCCGGCGTGGCGGCGATGTCTCTCGGCATCATCGAGGAGTGCGTCCGGCTATCGGTCGACTACGCGAAGCATCGCACCCAGTGGGAGACCCCTATTGGCCAGTACCAGCTCATCCAGCTGAAGCTCGCCCAGATGGAGGTCGCCCGGATCAACGTGCGCAACATGGTCTTCGCTCACATCGAGCGGTCCGGCGACGGGGTCGTGCCCACGTTCGCCGAGGCCTCGGCCATGAAGCTCTACGCCGCGCAGGCCGCTTGCCAGGTCGCCGACGACGCCATCCAGGTCTTCGGCGGCAACGGCTACATCGCCGAGAACCGCGT
>JAYSQJ010000140.1:0-8167 GCA_043721635.1 Acidimicrobiales bacterium
CCACACGACGCGGCGGATCCCCGAGGCGCGGAGCGACCCGCACGTCGCCACGTAGTGGAGCCCGATGATGACCATCCCGTGCTGCAGCGCGACCGAGTAAGCACGGTGATACGAACGCCGCAGAAGCGACGGATGGCCGGCAAGCATCGTCTCGAGCGGCATCGACGGAACGGCTGCCCCCCGCACGATGAACGGCATGATTGGCCATCGTCGCCGCACCGGCTCGAGCAACAGCACCGTCGTGGGCACCAGCACCGGTAGCACCACGGGCGCGAAGAGCAGGTACGTCCACATCGCGACCGCGCCGACGCTCGAGGGCCCGTGCCCACCCAAGCGCCACCCCGCGAACGTCTCGTCGATCTGGTCGAGACCGGGCAGGACCGGCAGCGTCGCCTCGAGCCGGTACTCGACCCGACCTCGCCCGTGCCGACCGACGTCGCGCCCGACTCCCTTGACGACGAGGTCACCAATCAGCTCCCCCCATGCGAGCAGCACGCGGGTCGTCCCTGAACGCGCCGGGTGTCGTCCACGTCGAGCCGGCACGCCGTTGCGAGTCAGGACGCACGTCAGCCCCGGGGCCGTCGCGGATACGACCGCTAAGCGAGCGCCGATTCACGGGGGATGGTTTCCGTCGCCCGCACCAGCAAGACTCGGTACGTGGCGCAACCATCTCCCGAGGGGCCCCCGCAGCTCACGATCGTTGAGGCCGCCACCCTCTCCCCCGACGCCGTGCTGGCCCGACTCGCCAGTTCCTCCAACGGGCTCAGTGCCGCGGAGGTCGCACAACGTCAGAGCGAGTTCGGCCCGAACGCCCTCGGCACGCACCAGGTCCACGCCATCTCGGTCCTCCTTCGCCAGTTGCGCAACCCGATCCTTATCCTCTTGCTGCTCGCCGCGTTGGTGTCCGAGCTCACGGGCGGCGGCACCAACGCGGTCATCATCGCAGCGATCGTCGCACTGAGCGTCGGGCTGAGTTTCTTCAACGAGTTCCGGGCCGAGGTGGCGATGTCCGCACTGCGCGCGAAGATCCGACTCGACGCCGAGGTTCGCCGCGACGGCCAGACCATCAGCGTCGCGGTGACCGAACTGGTGCCCGGCGACGTCGTCTCACTGCGCATCGGAACGCTCATCCCCGCGGACCTTCGCCTCCTCGAGGTCGACGAACTCGAGTGCGACGAGGCGGTCCTGACCGGCGAGTCACTCCCGGTGGAGAAGTGGGCTGACGCCACGACCGGTCGAGAGCCGCTGGACCAACCGGGGTGCGCCTTCATGGGCACCATCGTCCACCAGGGCTCGGCCACGGCCGTCGTCGTTGAGACCGGGACCAGAACTGCCTTCGGCGTCATCGCCGCCGGTCTCTCCGAGAAGCCGAGCCAAACCGCGTTCGAGGTCGGACTCTCGCGGTTCTCGCGGTTCCTGTTCACGGTCGCCGCGCTGTTGACGGCCTTCATCTTCGCGGTCAACATCGTCCTCGCGCGTCCCGTCATCGAAGCACTGCTGTTCTCACTCGCGATCGCCGTCGGGATCGCCCCCGAGATGATGCCCGCCATCGTCACGGTCAGCCTCTCGGCCGGCGCCAAGGCCCTCGTCGCGAAAAAGGTGCTGGTGAAGCGGCTCGTCGCCATTGAGGACCTCGGCAACATCGAGATCCTCTTCACCGACAAAACCGGCACGCTCACCGACGGCGTGGTCACCTTCCAAGCCGCGCTGGACCCCGCCGGCCAGCCGAGCGACCGGGCGCGGCTCCTCGGACTCGTCTGCAACGAGGCGACGCTGGCCGACGGCGTGCCGGTCGGGGGCAACGCGCTCGATCAGGCCCTCTGGCTCAGCGTCTCACCCGGAGCGACCCCGACGCCGGTGACCGACGTCACGAGCGAGGCCGCCCGGTACCGGCGAATCGCCACGATCCCCTTCGACCATGAGCGCCAGCTCGCCTCGGTGCTCGTCGACGGCCCCGACGGCCGACGCTGCGTCGTCACGAAGGGGGCGCCCGAGGAGGTGCTGAAGCGCTGCGTCGAGGTGACGCCGGGCGCCAGCGACCTGCTGGAGGGTCTGTTCTCGCAGGGCGCGCGGGTGGTCGCCGTCGCGACGCGCCCGGCACCCGGCGTGGCCCAGCTCGACGGCTCGGCCGAGCAGTCCCTGACCCTAGAGGGGTTCCTCACCTTCGCCGACCGGCCGAAGGACGACGCCAGCGCCTCGATCAAGAAGCTCGAGGCGCTGGGCGTCGAGGTCAAGATCATCACCGGCGACAACGGACTCGTGGCGAAGAAGGTCTGCGCGGACATTGGCCTCGAGTGCAGGGGGGTGCTGACCGGCGCCGAAGTCCAGGCTCTCAGTGACGAGCAGCTCACGGCGGCACTGCCACTCACCACGGTGTTCGCGCGCATCGGCCCCGAACAGAAGTCGCGCATCATCAAGGTGGCGCGGCGCTCGGGCAAGGACGTGGGCTTCCTCGGCGACGGCGTGAACGACGCCGTCGCCCTGCACCACGCCGACGTCGGCATCTCGGTCGACTCGGGCACCGACGTCGCGAAGGACGCCGCCGACGTGGTCCTACTCGACAAGGACCTCGGGGTCCTCGCCGATGGCGTCATGGAGGGCCGGCGCATCTTCGCCAACACAATGAAGTACGTGCTCATGGCGACCTCGTCGAACTTCGGCAACATGTTCAGCGCAGCGGGCGCCTCGGCCTTTCTGACCTTCCTGCCAATGCTGCCCAGCCAGATCCTGCTCAACAATCTCCTCTACAACGCCGGTCAGTTGGTGATCCCCACCGACCTCGTGGACCCCGAGGCGCTCGCGCGCCCCGCGGCGTGGGACATGGCGTTCATCCGTCGCTTCATGGCGGTCTTCGGGCCCGTCAGCTCGATCTTCGACTTCCTCACCTTCGGCGTGATGCTCTGGGTCATCCACGCCGGGCGCACCGGCTTTCGCACCGGATGGTTCATCGAGTCGATCGCGACCCAGACGCTCGTGATCTACGTCATCCGGACCCGACGGGTCCCCTTCTTCAAGAGTCGGCCCAGCCTGGCGATGCTGGCCGTGCCGACCGGCGCGGCACTCGTCGGCGCCGTGCTCCCCTACACCGGCCTCGCCCACGTGCTCGGCTTCAAGCCGCTACCGGCGACGTTCTTCGCGATCCTCTTCGGAATGGTCATCGTGTACTTGGCCTTGGTCGAGTTCGCCAAGGCGCGCTTCTTCGCCTCGGCGCGGGTCACGCGCCCGGTGACGGCGACGACCCACGCGCAGCGCCTCGAGCGCCGGATCGTCCGTCGGGCCTCGTACTTCATCCACCGCCGCGCCCCGCGGACGTGACCCACGGCGCGATTAGCGCTGTTCGATGAGGTCCATGTAGTCGTCGTCCCACAGGTCGAAGAGCTCCTCGGGCAACAACACGGCGTGGGTCGGCTCCATTGACTCTACGAAGCCTCTCTCGTGGCTCACCGCGACGATCGTGCCCTTCCACTGGCGCATCATCTCGCCCAGCGCGAGGACGCTCGCGGGGTCGAGGTTGTTGGTCGGTTCGTCCAGCAGCAGCAGGTTGGCGTCCGAGGAGGCGAGGATCGCGAGCGCGAGCTTGGCCCGCTCGCCGCCCGAGAGGGTGCCGGGCATCTGGTGGGCGGCCGATCCCTTCAGGCCGAAGGCCCCGAGCAACGAGCGCCGCTGGACCTCGGTCACGACCGTGGCGTTCTCGAGGTTCCCGAGGACCGTCTTGTCGAAGTCCAACTGCTCGTTCTCCTGGGCGAAGTAGCCCACCTTGACGTTGGCGCCGAACTTGACAACGCCGGTCTGGGCCTTCTGGGTGCCCGCCAGACAGCGAAGCATCGACGACTTGCCGGCGCCGTTTTTGCCCACGATGATGATCCGGTCACCGCGGCGGGTGATGAAGTTCACGTCCTTCAGCACCTCGAGCGACCCGTAGCGCACGGCGACGTGCTCGACGGTCATCGGGACGTCGCCACTGCGCGGGGGCGCGGGCAGCTTGAAGGTGACCTTCTTCTCCTTCTTCGTGACCTCCACCCGATTGTCCTGGAGCTTCTCGACCTTGCGGTCGAGGACCTTGGCGAGGCGGGCGCGCTTCTCGGTCTGGCCGCGCATGGAGTCGGCGAGCTTGGAGAGACGGTCGATCTGCTCGTCCTGGTGCGAGGCCAGCTTCTCCTCCGAGAGGCGGCGCTCGTTCTCGAGCTGGAGGAACTTCGAGTAGTTGCCCTTGTACTCGCGCAACTGGCCCTCGCGCAGCGCCAGCACCCGGTCGATCGACTTGTCGAGCAGGGGCAGGTCGTGGCTGATGACGAGCACGGTGCCGCGGAAACGCTCGAGCTCGTCGAAGAGCCAGCGCTTGGCGGACTTGTCGAGGTGGTTCGTCGGCTCGTCGAGCACCATGGTCTGGGGCTCCTCGTAGAGCACGCGCATCAAGTCGACGCGCCGACGCTGACCACCCGAGAGCGCGTCCAGATTCTCGAGCAGCAGATCCTCCTCCAGGCCGAGGCCGGCGGCGAGGCGCGAAACCTCGGACTCGGCCTCGTAGCCGCCGCGCTCGCGGAACTGCTCCTCGAGCTCGGTGAAGCGTTCGATCGTCTCCTCGGTCGGGTCGGCCGCCAGTTCGTGGCGGGCGTGCTGCATGTCGGCGTCCAGCTGGTCGAGTCCCCTCGCCGAGAGCACGTGGCTGAGGCCGATCGGCTCGACACCCAGGCCGTGCGCTACCGGCTCCTGGGGCAGGTGGCTGAGAGTGCCCTGGTGCTGCACGGTGCCGGTGATGCGCAGGTGTTCGGGGTGGTAACCGAGCAGGACCGACAGCAGTGTCGACTTGCCCGCACCGTTTCGTCCGACGAGGCCGACCTTCTCACCGTTGCCGACGGTGAACGACACGGGGTCGAGGATGCGTCGCGCACCGATTTCGATGCCCAAATCGCGAACTATCAGCATTTAGCGTCCCGGCAGCTCGGCCTGGGAGGGAAGCTCGTCTCGATACCGCGGATGGACTGTGGCGGTCGGCCCGGCGGTGAACATTCGATTAGGCCGCCCGCCCAGGTCGGTCGCCTCGCCTCCGGTCACCACGACGCTCGCCGACTGGCGTGGCGACGTGACGGCACGGTACGAGGTCATGGCCCAATGATACGGCCCCGACGTTGTGCGATGACCGTAGCCGTCGATTGGCGGCGGTGGCGCGACGCGTGAACGAGCGAACGCCCCGTCCCGTCGATCGCGTCCGAGCCGGCCACCGATGCACGGGATTCGGTGCGCCGATCGGATCACTTGGTCCCGCGAACCAGACGTCAGCGCTGCGCACGTCTCGCCCGCGGACATCGGTCCAGTCGTCCAGCTCGATTCACCCGGAGAAGGATTCGGTGGTGGACGAACCATTCACCGTCGACGTGTGGAGCGACGTCGTGTGTCCTTCTTGCTACCTCGGCGCTCGCCGGCTCCCCGACGCCCTCGACCGCTTCGAGCATCGCTCAGGTGATGATCCGCTACCGGGCCCTCGAGCTCGACCCAGCACCCCTACTGCGCCACGATCCGTCCCTTGACGAACTCGTGGCCCACCAGTACTCCATCTCACTTGAGCGGGCCCACGCACCGCACGACCGCCTAAAAGGCCGGACTCTCGCGCTCAACGTGAAGTGTTCGCTCGCCTCCGCCTGGCCGACCATCACCTTCGACGCGCGCCGGAGGCCGACCAGATCCTCGGCACGCTCCTGCGCGCCTGAGCGGGCCGGTCGGCCTAGTCGTCGGCTTCGGCCGGCACGAGGGCCGCGGTCGCCACCGAATGACCGTCGTCGAGGTTCATCACGCGCACTCCCGTCGCGTCACGCCCCTGGGACGACACTTCGCGCACCGGCGTGCGGATCAGGACCCCGCCACTCGAGGCGAGCATGACCTCGTCGTCGAGGCGGACCATGAACGCGGCCACCAAGAAGCCGCGCGCCGCGGACAGCTTGATCGCCCGCACGCCCTGGCCACCTCGGCCCTGGCGGTTGAAGCGATCGGTCTTCACCCGTTTGCCGAACCCGGTGTCGGTCACGATGAAGAGGTCGGCGTCGTCGCGCACGACGTCCAGGGCGATCGCCTTGTCGTCACCCTTCAGCCTGATGCCGCGCACGCCCATCGAGTCACGACCGACCTCGCGCACCTCGGCCTCGTTGAAGCGGATCGCCACCCCGCGGTAGGTCACGACCATCAGGTCGTCGTCGCCCGAGGTCGCCACCACTCGCACGACCTCGTCGCCGTGGCGCAGGTTGATCGCGATCCAGCCCTCCCGTCGTGACTTGTCGTACTCGCTGAAGGGTGTTTTCTTCACGGTGCCGTTCGCCGTAGCGAATACGAGGAACTTGTCCTTCGGAAAATCGGTCGTGGCCACGATGGCCTGGATCGACTCGTTGGGCAACAGGTTCAGGAGGTTGACGATCGCCGTTCCCTTCGCGGTGCGCTCCTTCATCGGAATTTCGTGTCCGCGCAGTCGGAACACCCGGCCACGGTTGGAAAAGAGGAGGAGGTAGGCGTGGGTGGTGGTGTGCAGGATCTGGCTGACGAAGTCCTCGTCGCGCAGCTTCGCGCCCTGAACGCCCCGTCCACCTCGGCCCTGGACGCGGAAGGCGTCGGCGGCCACGGACTTCACGTAGCCGGCCTGGGTCATCGTGATGACGATGTCCTCGTCGGTGATGAGGTCCTCCATGCCGAGCTCGCCCGGGTCGTTCACGATCTGGGTGACGCGGTCGTTGGCGTACTTGTCGCGAATGGCGGTCAACTCATCGGCGATCACGCCGCGCAGTTTCTCGTCGCTCGCGAGAATCGACTGCAGCCCGGCGATCGTCTCGCGAAGCTTGCGCATCTCCTCTTCGAGCTCGCTGCGGCCGAGGCGGGTCAGTCGGCCGAGTGTCATGTCGAGGATGTGGTTGGCCTGCTCCTCGGAGAAGTCGAATGGTTGGGCCATTAACGCGATCCGCGCTGCCGGACGGTCGTCCGACCCACGGATCGTGGCGATCACCTGGTCCAGCATGTCGATGGCCTTGAGGAGTCCCTCGACGATGTGGGCTCGGGCCTCGGCCTTGCGGAGGCGGAACTGCGTGCGCCGGGTGACGACCTCGACCTGGTGCGCGATGTAGTGCGTGAGCGCCTGAGCCAGGGTCAGCGTGCGGGGCACGCCGTCGACGAGCGCGAGCATGTTCACGGCGAATGTCGTCTGCAGCGACGTGTTCTTGTAGAGCTTGTTCAACACGACGTTCGCGTTCGCGTCGCGCTTCAACTTCACGACCAAACGGGCCTTGCGGCCGGCGGAGTCGTTCTGCACCGCCGAGATCCCGTCAAGGTCGCCGTTCTTCACGAGGTCGTAGATCTTCTCCTCGATGGACTCGACCGAGACCTCGTAAGGGAACTCCGTGATGACGATGCGCACGTCCTTCGCGGTCTCCTCGATCTCGGCGACGGCGCGCATCTTCACCGAGCCCCGACCCGTGCGGTACGCGTCGAGGATCCCCTGGCGGCCGAGGATCTGCGCCCCGGTCGGGAAGTCCGGCCCCTTCACGTGGACCATCAGGTCGTCCGACGTCGCCTGGGGGTTGGCGAGCAGGTGCAGGGTCGCGTTGATGACCTCGCCGAGGTTGTGCGGGGGGATCTTCGTCGCCATCCCGACGGCGATCCCCTGGGAGCCGTTCACCAGGAGATTCGGGAACCTCGCCGGCAACACCGAGGGCTGCTGGGTCGAATTGTCGTAGTTCGGCTCGAAGTCGACGGTCTCCTCGTCGATCGAGTCGAGGAGTTCGAGGGCGAGTGGCGCGAGGCGGCACTCGGTGTAGCGCATCGCGGCGGCACCCTCGTCCGGGCCGGTCCCGCCGAAGTTGCCGTGGCCGGCGATGAGGGGATGGCGCATCGCGAAGTCCTGCACCATGCGCACGAGGGCGTCGTAGATGGCGCTGTCGCCGTGGGGGTGGTACGTGCCCATCACCTCGCCGACGACCTTGGCGCACTTGGTGTGCGGACGGTCGGGGCGCAGACCCTGGTCGAACATCGAGTAGAGGATCCGGCGGTGGACCGGCTTGAGCCCGTCGCGGGCGTCGGGCAGCGCGCGCTGCACGATGACCGACATGGAGTACTCGAGGAAGGATCGCTCCATCTCGAGATTGATCTCGATCGGCTCGATGTAGCCGAGGACCACGTCGTCGGCCGGTGG
>JAYSQJ010000141.1:0-10132 GCA_043721635.1 Acidimicrobiales bacterium
CGTTGCGTGCCCGGGTCGCGGCGGTGCGTCGCGTCGCGGCGGGCGAGCGTCCGAGCTACGGTCGGCGCCGGGCCCTCAGACACGACGCGACGGTGGCGACGGTGCCCTTCGGCTACGCCGACGGCTACCCTCGCCGGCTCTTCGACGCCGGCGCCGAGGTGCTGATCAACGGCACGCGCTATCCGCTGGCCGGCAACGTCACGATGGACCAGTTGCTGGTCGATTGCGGCGACGACGACGTGAAGACCGGTGACGACGTCGTCCTCCTGGGCCGCCAGGGTGGCGAGGAGGTCACGGCCGAGGAGTGGGCGGTCCGCGCCGACACGATCACCTGGGAGATCCTCTGCGGCATCGGCGCGCGCGTGCCGCGCGTCCTCGTGGACTAGGCCGTGGGCCGCCACCTCGCCGAGCTGGCCACGTGCACGTTGTGCGGTCTCTCGGCGACCCGTCGTCGCGTCGTGGTCGGCTCGGGGCCGGACCATCCCATCTTGATGGTCATCGGCGAGGCGCCGGGGCGCGCCGAGGACGAGGGCGGCGAGCCGTTCGTCGGGCCGAGTGGGCGTCTCCTGTTCCAATTGATCGAGGAGGAGGTCGGGCTGTCGCGCGCCCGGTGCTTCGTCACCAACGTCGTGAAGTGCCGCCCGCCCGCCAATCGCACCCCGACGCGCGTGGAGTTGAGGACGTGCCGTCCCTGGTTGAGCGAGCAGTTCGCCGCGATCAGACCGTCGCTGGTCCTGGCCCTCGGCAACACGGCGGCGAAGTCGGTCTTCGGCTTCACCGACGGCATCGGCGTCACCCACGGCCGCGTGGTCGAGCTCGCCGGAGGCCGGGGCCTCGCCACCTACCACCCGGCCGCGGCGCTACGCGGCGGTCCTAGCGTGGTGGACGTGATGCGCGCGGACCTGACGGTGCTGAAGAGACTGGTGGAGACCCGTTGAGTTGGCGGCGCCACTGCTCGACGGCCGAGGACTGCGTGGCGGCCGGCGAGGCCCTGGCGGGGGCGCTGCGCCCCGGCGACGTGGTACTGCTGACCGGGCCCCTCGGGGCCGGCAAGACGACGTTCGCCAAGGGTGTCGCGAAGGGCCTCGGGGTGAGGGAGCGGGTAACCAGCCCGACGTTCACGATCGTGCGCGAGCACCACTGCGCGAACGACCTCGGCATCGAGACCCTGCACCACTGCGACGTCTATCGGGTCGAGAGCCTCGATGAGGTCGTGGACCTCGCGATCGGCGAGTTGGTCGAGGAGTCGGCCGTCGCCCTCGTGGAGTGGGGGGAGTTGGCCGCGGCGGTCTTCGGCCGCGACGTGCTCACGATCGACTTCGCGGTCCAAGAGGACGAGGGTCGCGAACTCGTCGTCGACGGCGCGCTCGCGGCTCAGCGCGTCGACGACCTCGAGCGTTGGGCCGGCCAGTGAACCTCCTCGCGATCGAGACGGCGACCCCGGCCTGCGCGGTGGGCGTTCGCACGGCGGCGGGCCTCGAGGTGACGCGGGTCGTCAACGAGGGCCGACGGCACACCGAGGCACTGGTGCCCGCGATGGCGACGCTGCTCCACGAGGTCGGGCTCACGCCGCGCGACGTCACGCGGGTCGTCGTCGATCGTGGCCCGGGGCTGTTCACGGGGCTTCGCGTCGGCGTCGCGACGGCCATCGCCTTCGCCCAGGGCCTGGGATGTGAGCTCGTCGGGGTCACCTCCCTCGAGTTGCTGGCTCGCGGAGCCCTCGACGCCGGGGTCCGCGGTCGAGTGGTCGCTTGCGTCGACGGGCGCCGGGGCGAGGTCTTCGTGCAGTCGTTCGAGCTGGACGTCGCCGTCGTCGCACTGCGAGAGCCACGCGTCGCCACGCCCCGTGACGTGGTGATCGAGTGGGCGACCAACGGCGCTCCGGTCACCTTCACCGGCGACGGGGTCGCGCGCTACCGGGCGGCCTTCGACGCCGTGCCCAACGGCGAGGTCTTCGCCCAGTCGGTGCCGTCGCCGCACGCCGCGCTGGAAGTCGGGGCGACGCGCACGTGCGACGAGACGCTCTTTCCCCTCTACCTGCGCGAGGCCGACGCCGTGGCGAACTTCGCCACGCGCCAGCGCCAACCGTGACGACCCCTTGGGCCATCCGGGCGGCCGAACGGCGTGACGTCGCCGAGCTACTCGTCATCGAGCGCGAACAGTTCCCCGAGCCTTGGACGAAGGGCATGCTGCTCGACGAGATCGTTAACGCCGAGAGCCGTCGCTACACCGTGGCCGTGCTGGACGGGCGCATCGTCGGCTACCTCGGCGTCATGTTCGTCCTCGACGAGCTGCACGTCAACACGGTCGGGACCATGCCCGGATTCGAGGGCCGGGGTATCGCGTCGACACTGCTCGACGACGCCTGGACCGACGCGGCGGCGCGCGGGGTCGTACGCGCGACGCTCGAAGTGGCGGTGTCCAACAGCCGCGCCATCGAGCTGTACTACCGCTACGGCTTCAAGCCCGTCGGCGTGCGCAAGAACTACTACGAGACCAGCCACGAGGACGCGCTGGTGCTGTGGGCCGACCTGCCCGTCGGGCCCTAGGTGCGCCCTACGCTGGACGGGTGGCGGTGCTGGGAATCGAGACGAGTTGTGACGAGACGGCCGCGGCGGTCGTCGACGGCGACTTCCACGTGGTCTCGTCAATCGTCGAGTCCTCCATCGACCAGCACCGGGCCTTCGGCGGTGTCGTGCCCGAGCTCGCCGGGCGCGCGCACGTCACGACGATCGGGCCGGTCGTGCGTCGCGCCCTCGCCGACGCGGGCCTCGACCCCCTTCACCCCGACATCGAGGGGATCGCGGTCACGAGCGGCCCCGGGCTGATCGGGTCACTGCTCGTCGGCCTCTCGGCCGCCAAGGCCTTGGCCCTCGCGTGGTCGGTGCCGTTCGTGGGCGTGAACCACCTCGAGGGTCACCTCTTCGCCCCGCTGCTCGAGCGCGTCGACTTGGAGTGGCCAATGATGACGCTGCTCGTGTCGGGCGGGCACAGCCTGATCGTGCTCCAGGCGGGGCCGGGTGAGCACACGGTGCTCGGTGAAACGATCGACGACGCCGCCGGCGAGGCGTACGACAAGGTCGCGCGCTGGCTCGGGCTCGGCTACCCGGGCGGACCCGAGATTGACCGGCTGGCCCAGGAGGGCCTCCCGGGCGTCTTGGCGCTGCCCGTGTCGATGGTCGGCGACGACTACGACCTCTCGTTCTCCGGCCTGAAGACGGCGGTGGTGCGCGCGACCCAGAAGCACACCGACGTCGCACTGGCCGACGTGGCGGCGTCATTCCAGTGCGCCGTTGCCGAGCAACTGCTGCGAAAGCTGCGCCGAGCCCTCGAGCACTACGAGGTCCGGGGCGTCGCGCTCGCCGGCGGGGTCGCGGCGAACTCGGCGTTGCGCGCCGGGGTGACGTTGCTGGCATCGGACTTCGGCCTCGAGTGCCACCTGCCGACGATGGCGATGTGCACCGACAACGCCGCGATGATCGCGGCGGCCGGGCTCTACCGCTTGCGCGCGAACGGCCCCAGCCCGATGGACCTGGCGGCCAATCCGAACTGGCAGCTGGCGGACGTCTGATGACCTGGGCCCCCTTCGACGAGGCGCAGTGTGACCCCAGCCCGTTCGGGCAGTTCCACCGGTGGTTCGAGGAGGCGGTCGGCCACACGCCCGATCGTGAGGCGGTCGCGCTCGTGACCTCGACCCCCGACGGGCGTCCGAGCGCCCGGATGGTGCTGTTGCGCCACGTCGACGACCACTCGTTCGGCTGGTACACGAACTACGGGTCCCGCAAGGGCCGCGACCTGGCGTCGAACCCCCACGGGGCGCTGCTCTGGTACTGCGAGGGGCTCGGACGCCAGATCCGGATTGAGGGTTCCGTCGAACCAATGACCGGGTCCGAGTCCGACGCCTACTTCAGTGCCCGTCCGCGCGGTCACCAGATCGGCGCGCACGCGAGCGCGCAGAGCAGCCCCATTGCGAGCCGCGAGGTGCTCGAGATGCGCGTGCGCGCCGTCGAGGCCGAGTTCGAGGGGCGCGACGTCGCGCGACCGGCCAATTGGGGCGGCTACCGGCTCACGCCGACGCACTTCGAGTTCTGGCAGCACCGCCAGGACCGGCTGCACGACCGCGTCGTCTACGATCCGGTCGGTGACGGCTGGGCTCGCCAGCGTCAGTCACCCTGATCGTCGAGCTCGTGCGTGCGCGCGGACGAGCTCGCTCGCAGCGCCAACGGCCCGAGCACGACGGCCGACAGCGTGGCGACGACGCCTCCAACCTGGAAGACCGTGCGCGGGGCCACCAGGGAGAGGACGAGCCCGCCCAGCGCGGTCGCCCCGATCTGGCCCCCGGTGAAGATCGCCCCGACGGCGGCGAAGACCCGTCCGCGCAGCAACTCCGCCGAGCGCACCGTGCAGAGGGTCATGAAGGCGACCTGGGCGATGCCCGCGGAGACTCCGGCCACGACCATCAGTGGATAGATGAACTCGACGCGCGTCACGAGCCCGACGAGGCCGAACATGACGCCCACCACGACGATGGCGAAGAAGATCCGCCGGGCCAGGTGCAGGTGTCCCTGGTCCAGCTTGCCCGCGAGCAGGGATCCCGCGACTAGTCCGAGGCCGAAGCTCGCGCCGAGCAGGCCGTAGTAGATGGCCGAGGCGTGCAGGGTGACCGTGACGAAGAAGACCTCGCCCACGTTGATGATGTTGAGCGTGAAGAGGAAGACCAGCGTCGTCAGCACGATGGGCCGTAGCAGCCGGTCGTTCCAGAGGAAGAGGACGCCGGCCATCATCTTGCCCGACTCCAGGCGCTCGATGGCGTTGGTGGGCGAGGGGCGCCGGTCGTGGCGCAGGCGCGTCGTCGCGAGTGCGGCGACCAGGTAGCAGCCCGCGTCGAGGAAGAGCGGCCAGCTCTGGCCGGTCCAGCCGACGAGCAGGCCTCCCGTGATCGGACCGAGCACCGCCGCGCCCCCCTGGGCGGCCTGCATCAGGCCCTGGGCCCGCGAGATGTTGTCCTCGCCCGCGACGGTCGGGACGAGCGCCGAGTAGCCGGGGAAGGAGAAGGCGACGCACGTGCTGAGCGCCAGCATCAGGAGAAGCGTCGCGGTCATCGAGTGCCAGTGCCCGATGCCGAGGCAGATGGCCGCCTCCACGAGGCCGAGGCGGGTCAGGAGCCGCTTGGCCGCCACGTGGTCCACGACGTGGCCGGCAATGGGGGCGAGCACCACGAGGGGCAGGGTTCCGGCGATCGAGAGGGCCGCGACCGCCCAGGCGTGCCCGATCGGCGCGAGGCGCAGGTACAGGGTCACCAGGGCCATCGAATCGCCGAAGTAGGTGATCCCCCGCAGCCCGGCGAGCAGCCGGAGGTCACGGCGTTGCACGGGGGTGAAGGCCACCGGCTCAGGCTAAACCAGCCCTTTGGACGCCGTTGGCACTCGAGCGCTCCGGCTGCTAAATTAGCAGTCGGAACATTCGAGTGCCAAAAACGCAGGAGGCAGGAAATCATGAAGTTGCACCCATTGGAAGACCGAATTGTGGTTCGCCCGAACAGTGCCGAGGCCACCACGGCGTCCGGCCTGGTCATTCCCGACACCGCCAAGGAGAAGCCCCAGCAGGGCGAAGTGCTCGCTACGGGCCCCGGTCGTCGCACCGAGACCTCCGGTGAGCTGATCCCCACGGGCGTCAGCGTCGGCGACACGGTCGTCTACTCGAAGTACGGCGGCACCGAGATCACCGTCGACGGCGAGGACCTCTTGATCCTCTCGAGCCGCGACGTGCTGGCGACCATCACCAAGAAGTAAGCCGTGACGAGCAGTGCTCGTCACACCGACCCCAAGACAAGGAAGACAAATGTCGAAGTTACTCAAGTTTGACGAAGAGGCCCGTCGCGGCCTCGAAGCCGGTGTCGACAAGTTGGCCGACGCGGTCAAGGTGACGTTGGGGCCCAAGGGCCGCAACGTGGTCATCGGCAAGAAGTTCGGTGCCCCCACCATCACCAACGACGGAGTGTCCATCGCCCGTGAGATCGAGCTGGAGGACCCGTTCGAGAACATGGGCGCCCAGCTGGTGAAGGAAGTCGCCACGAAGACCAACGACGTGGCCGGTGACGGCACGACGACGGCGACGGTGCTCGCCCAGGCCCTGATCAAGGAGGGCCTGCGCAACGTGGCCGCCGGGGCGAACCCCTCGGGACTCAAGCGCGGCATCGAGAAGGCCGTGAAGACGGTCGTCGAGTCGATCGCGGCGCAGAGCCAGGCGGTCGAGGACAAGAGCCAGATCGCCCAGGTCGCGACCATCTCGGCCGCGGACGCCTCGATCGGTGAGGTCATCGCCGACGCCATTGACAAGGTCGGCAAGGACGGCACCGTGACGGTCGAGGAATCGAACACCTTCGGGATCGAGCTCGAGCTCACCGAGGGCATGCAGTTCGACAAGGGCTACCTGTCGCCTTACTTCGTCACCGACCCCGAGCGTCAAGAGGCGGTGCTGGAAGACGCCTACATCCTCTTCACGAGCAACAAGATCTCCGCAGTGCACGACCTCGTGCCGGTGCTCGAGAAGATCATGCAGTCCGGACGCTCGCTGCTCATCATCGCCGAGGACGTCGACGGTGAGGCGTTGGCGACTCTGGTCGTCAACAAGATCCGTGGCACGTTCACGTCGGTCGCGGTCAAGGCGCCGGGGTTCGGGGAGCGTCGCAAGGCCATGCTCCAGGACATGGCGATCCTCTCCGGCGGCACCGTGATCTCCGAGGAGATCGGCCTCAAGCTCGACAGCGCCACGGTCGACCTGCTCGGTTCGGCCCGTCGCATCGTTGTCACCAAGGACGCGACCACGATCGTCGATGGTGGTGGCACGGCCGCCGACGTCGCCGGACGAGTCGCTCAGATCAAGCGTGAGATCGAGGACACCGACTCGGACTGGGACCGCGAGAAGCTCCAGGAGCGGCTCGCGAAGCTGGCCGGAGGCGTGGCGATCGTCAAGGTCGGCGCGGCCACCGAGATCGAGCTGAAGGAGAAGAAGCACCGCATCGAGGACGCCCTCAGCGCCACTCGTGCGGCGATCGACGAAGGCATCGTGGCCGGTGGGGGCACCGCACTGGTGCGCGCCCGCGTCGAGGTGGAAGCACTGATCGAGACGTTGAGCGGTGACGAGGCGACCGGTGCGCGGATTGTGGCGAACTCGCTCGATTCTCCGCTTCGCCACATTGCCGCGAACGCCGGTTTCGAGGGTGCCGTCAAGGTCCGCGAGGTGGCCGACGCCAAGGGCACGATTGGTTTGAACGCCGCGACGGGCGAGCTCGTCGACCTCGTGAAGGCCGGTATCATCGACCCCGCGAAGGTGACCCGATCGGCGCTGCAAAACGCCGCGTCGATCGCGGCGCTGCTGCTGACGACCGAGGCGATCGTCGCGGACAAGCCGGAGCCGGCTGGCGCCGGTGGCGGCATGGGCGACATGGGCGGCATGGGCGGCATGATGTAGTCGACGTCCACGGACGATGCAGAGGCCGGGCCCGTGGGCCCGGCCTCCGTCATTGGCGACGACGATCGCGGGGTTGGCCTTGGTAAGTGTTTCCTTATTTCTTCAGATGCGTCGAACTTCACTCGATTGCGCCCGGTCGGCGACGTTCGAAGTGTGCGGGCAACGGGCGACACGCGGCGGCCCCTTGCTACCATGAGCGCGTTAGCGGGTCGCAAGTTCGTCGTCGTGCTCCGTCCTTGGTCGCAACGACGACGGGTGGAACTTGCGTCCGACCTGAGTGGACTGGAGGCGTGATGAAAGCGATTCGATCGATTCGTGCGGCGGCCGCCGTTGCGGTGATGAGTACCGGAATCTTGACCGGTGGCCTGGCGAGCGTGGCCGGTGCGAAGAGTACGGCGAAACTGTTCGTCGCTCCATCGACCGGGCTGACCAACGGCCGGTCCGTTACGGTGAAGGGCACCGGCTTCAAGCCGAAGGACCAGCTCTACATCACCGAGTGCCTGCGCACGGCCAAGGACGCCACCGGTTGCGACACGGCCACCGCGTTTCCGGTCACCGTGAGCGCCACGGGCGTGCTGCCGGCCACCAAGTTCAAGCTCATCACCGGCGTCATCGGTAACGGCAAGTGCGGCACCAAGTCCACGAACCTGAACAAGTGCGCCGTCAGCGTCGGCAACATCAACGGCCGTGACACCGCGTCTGCCAACATCACCTTCGTCCTGAAGAGGTAGCGGCCCGCGCCGACGTGGGCGCGATGGGACCCGTCGTTCGGTAGCATGGCGCACAGTGCGCACTGCGATGACGCGTGGGGAAAGGGGCGAATGACCGACCTAACCGGCCACTCGTCCCCCTCGCGCTTCGACCCGGAGGAGATCCGCGGATCCATCGCGCGTCGATTGAAGACCCACTTCGCCTTCGCCGCGCTCCTCGCGATCCTCTTTCTCACCTTCCTCGACAACACGGTGGCGAGCGCGGTCCTCACGAGTGTGCAGTCCGAGCTCCATTCGAACGTGTCGCAGCTGCAGTGGGTCGTGGGCGGCTACGCGCTGGCCTTCGCCAGCCTGATGCTCATGTTCGGCGCGCTGGGCGACAACTTCGGCCGCAAGAAGGTGATGCTCATTGGCGTGGTGATCTTCTGCGGCGGGTCGATCGTCTGCGCGATCGCGGTCAACTCGAGCGAACTGGTGATCGGACGGATCGTCATGGGCATCGGCGCGGCCGCTTCCGAGCCGGGCACGCTGTCGATGATCCGCCACCTCTTCCCCGACCGGCGCAAGCGGGCCCGGGCGCTCGGGACGTGGGCCGCGGTCTGCGGCCTGGCGCTCGCGATGGGACCGGTCGTCGGAGGGATCCTCGTCGGCATCTGGTCGTGGCGCGCGGTGTTTTGGTTCAACCTGCTGTTCGGCGGTCTCGCCTTGATCGTGGCGGGGATCGCGCTGCCCGAGAGCGTGAACCCGGTCCGGCGACGGGTGGACCTGGCCGGCTTCTTCCTGGCGGCGGTCGTGCTCGGCACGGCCACCTTCGCCACCATCCAGGGCGAGTTGACGGGCTACGCCACCGGTTGGGTCATCACGCTCTACGTCGTCAGCGCGGTGACGATTCCCGTCTTCTACCTCGCCGAGAAGCGGGCGAAGGACCCCATGCTCGAGCTCGGGTTCTTCCGGCGCCGCTCCTTCACCGGTTCGGCCTTCATTGCGTTCGCCAGCTTCTTCTCGGTCTTCTCGATCTTCTTCTTCGTGGCGCTGTACTTAGAGGTCGTTACCTCGGTCAGCGCCTACGGCCTGGCGCTCGACTTCCTGCCCCTGCTCGGGGGGATCGTGGTCTCGGCGCTGTTCACCGGGCGCTGGGTGGGACGCGTCGGCTCGCGATTCCCGATGACCGTCGGCTGCCTCTTAGCCGCGGTCGGCGTGCTGCTGACCGAGCGGGTAATCGGCCCCCACGTGGACGTCTCGTCACTCGGTTGGACGATGGGCCTGACCGGCGTCGGCTTCGGCATTCTGATCGTGCCCGTGAACGCGACGGCTCTGTCGAGCCTTCCCGCGTCGAACTCGGGCATGGCCTCGTCGGCGGTCAACACCGCACGCGAACTGGGCGCCGTGGCGGGCGTCGCGATCCTGGGGTCCATCGTCAACGGGCAACTGACCGTCAATCTGACCCAGCGACTCGTCCAACTCGGGGTCCCGCCGGCCTTCCGCTCCCAGATCATCACCGCGGTCACCACCGGCACCGCGAATTCGCAGGCCGCCGCCATCAGCGGCCACAGCACCAAGGCGGTCCAGGCGATCATCAAGAAGGTGGTGGACGCGGCGTTCGGTGCGTTGACCCACGGACTCGACATCGCCCTCGTAGCGTCGGGGATACTGCTGCTGGTCTCGGCACTGGTCGCCTACTACACGGGCACCGCCGAGCGTCTGGAGCTGGTCGACATCGAGGAGTGACGCCGACCCGAAGGTCTACGTGAAGATGATCTGGCCGCCGGCCGCGATGTCGTAGAACTCACCGACCGTGATGATGTCCTGGAGCTGGGGGATGAAGTCATTCTTCTCGAAGCCGAAGAGGTCGACCGAGGCCTTGCACGCGTACATGGCGCACCCGGTGTCGCCGATCAACTCCATGAACTCCGGGATCCCCGGGATGTCGAACTGCTCCATCTTCTTGC
>JAYSQJ010000142.1:0-3371 GCA_043721635.1 Acidimicrobiales bacterium
TTCGAGGTTCCGCCGGCCACCGCGACGAGGGTGTGGCGCTCGACGCACGACTGGGGGGACGGCGGGTGGATGGCCGGGCGCGTCGGCTTCAAGGCGCTGGAGCAGCCCCTCTCGATCTACGAGGTCCACCTCGGGTCGTGGCGACGCGTGCCCGAGGAGGGGAATCGCTCGCTCACGTACCGCGAGGTCGCGCCCCTGCTCTGCGAGTACGCGCTCGAGATGGGCTTCACCCACGTTGAGCTGATGCCGGTGATGGAACACCCGTTCTACGGCTCGTGGGGCTATCAGACGACTGGCTACTTCGCGCCCACCTCGCGGATGGGCTCGCCCGACGACTTCAAGTTCCTCGTCGACTGCCTGCACCAGGCCGGGGTCGGGGTGATCCTCGACTGGGTGCCCTCGCACTTCCCGGCCGACGAATTCGCGCTGGCGAACTTCGACGGCACGCACCTCTACGAGCACGCCGACGTGCGCCAGCGCGTCCATCCGGACTGGCAGAGCTGGACGTTCAACTACGGCCGCAACGAGGTGCGCAGTTTCCTCACGTCCAACGCCTGCTTCTGGTTGGACGAGTATCACGCCGACGGACTGCGCCTCGACGCCGTGGCCTCGATGCTGTACCTCGACTACTCGCGCAAGCCCGGGGAGTGGTCGCCCAACCGTCTCGGCGGGCACGAGGACCTCGAGGCGGTGGACTTCCTGCGCCAGTGCACGACCGAGTTGACGACGGCGTTCCCGGACGTGGTGCTCGTGGCCGAGGAGTCGACGGCGTGGCCTGCGGTCACCGGTGCGGTCGCCGAAGGGGGCCTCGGCTTCACGCTCAAGTGGGACCTCGGCTGGATGCACGACACCCTCGACTACCTCGAGCGCGACCCGGTCCACCGTCGGTACCACCAGAACGACCTGACCTTCCGCGCGGTCTACGCCGCCAACGAGAACTTCGTCCTGCCGCTCTCGCACGACGAGGTGGTCCACGGCAAGGGCTCGCTGCTCGCCAAGATGGCCGGTGACGGCTGGCAGCGACGGGCCAACCTGCGACTCCTCTTCGGCTACCAGTACGCCCTGCCTGGCAAGAAGATGCTCTTCATGGGCGACGAGTTCGGCCAGGACGCGGAGTGGGACCATGAGGCCTCGCTCGATTGGCACCTACTCGACGACGCGGACCACCTCGGGGTGCAGCGATGGGTGCAGTGCCTCAACGCCCTCTATCGCGAGCATCCGGCGCTGCACCGCGACGAGGGCGGCGGCGAGTTCGCGTGGATCAGCTGTGACGACACTGACCAGAGCGTGCTCATCTGGCGACGCGGCTTCGGGGAGGGCGAGCTCGTGGTCCTGGCGAACTTCACGCCGATCCCGCGCGCGGGCTACGGGGTTCGGGGAACGGCGCCGGGGACCTGGTCGGTGCTGGCCAATAGCGACGACCTGGTCTACGGCGGCAGCGGCCACCTCTCGCACTCGGCGTTCTCGACCACCGAGGACCCCGTAGCGGGCGGCGTGCTCTTGACCGTGGATCTGCCTCCGCTGGCGCTGGTCGTGCTGGGACGGCTGGCCTAGATGCCCCGAGCCGCGGGCTTCCACCTGCACCTCTACCAGCCACCCCGAGAGAATCCCTGGACCGGCCTCGTGCCCAACGAGTGGAGCGCGTGGCCGTACCACGACTGGAATGAGCGCATCACGACGGAGTGCTACCGCGCGTTGATCGCGGTGGCGCTGCCGCGCAGTGAGGACGGCGCCACCGAGCTTTTCGAGCCGCTGGTGTCGAGCAGCTTCGACGTGGGTCCGACGTTGCACGATTGGCTCGAGCGTTGCTCGCCCGACGTGGACCGCGCGCTGCGCCACCAGGTTCGCCACGTCGCGTCATCGCCCTCGTCGGTCGCGATGGCGGCGCCACTGGTCCACTCGATCCTGCCCTTGGCGAGCGCCGTCGATCGCGACCGGCTCGTCGCGTGGGGTGTCGCGGACTACGTCCGACGCTTCGGTGAGGCGCCGTTGGGCATGTGGCTGCCCGAGACGGGCGTTGACCTCGCGACGTTGGAGGCGTTGGTGCGTCACGGTATCCGCTACACGGTCCTCATGCCGGGCCAGGCGGCGCGCGTGCGCGACTCGGGCGGCGCGTGGCGTGGCGTCAACGCGACGTCGCTCGACACCTCCCGGCCGTACACGGTGCGCCTATCCGAGGGTCGCTCGATCACGGTCGTCTTCGGACAGGGTGGCCTCTCCCAGGCCGTCGCGTTCGGCGACCTGATCGAGGACGGGACGAAGTTGGCCGACGCCATGATGGATGTGCTGGGCGACTCGCCCGACGGTATAGCGCTGCTCGTGGCCGACGGCGAGACCTATGGCCACCACCACCGCTTCGGCGACTTGGGCCTCGCCTGGGCGCTGCGACACTTGCAACGCCACTACGGCGTCGCCACGACGCTCGGTGACTGGCTGCTCGATCGCGTGCCCTTGGCGGAGGTCGAGCTGCTGGGCGCGTCCTCGTGGAGCTGCGCGCACGGGGTAGAGCGTTGGCGCGCCGACTGCGGCTGCACCACCGGCTCGCAGCCCGGATGGCACCAGGGCTGGCGAGCGCCGCTGCGTCAGGCCCTCGACTGGCTTCGCGACGCCCTGGGTGACGCGGCCGACGCCAAGCTGGCGAACTTCGTGCGGTCGGTCGACGACACGCTCGGCGCCTACGGCGAGGTGATCGCGGGGGCGCTCGCACCGGTGGAGTTTGTCGCGGCGAACGCCACGCGAGCGCTCGACGACGATGAGACGAGCACCGTGCTCGAGCTCTGCGAGGTCCATCGCAACCTCGCGTACAGTTTCACCAGTTGCGCGTGGTTCTTCGCCGACCCCGCCGCTATCGAGACGGGAATCGTCCTTCGTTACGCGGCCGTGGCGATCGAGCTTGGTCAACGATCACTGGGCCGTGACTTCGGGCCGGAGTTCCTCGCGCGCCTGGCGGCGGTCCGGTCGAACGAACCGGGCCTCGACGGGGCGACCATCTGGCGCCGAGCCACCGAGCCGTACCGCTTCGACGAGCCGCTCGTGGCGGCGGGCTTCGCCGTGGAACTTCTTGCGTGCGGCAACGGAGCGAGGCGCCGGCGAGGTGTATGGATCATCGACGACGTGGAGTCGGTACCCGGCGAGTGCGACGGGTGGCGACTGGTCCTCACGCATGGAGCGACCCTGCGCCGGCGCGCCTTCGTGGTGCGCGCGGAGCGAACCGGGTCGCTCGGTGCGCGCGTGGGCGTCACCGATGAGGACCCGGACGCGACCAGGACCGAATTCGGGCTCGCGCAGCTCGGCTCGGACGTGATCGCGCGCGTCGCCGCCTCGTGGCTCGTGCGCGAGGGCAGTCTCGACTTCGAGGAAGCGCTCGACCG
>JAYSQJ010000143.1:0-1982 GCA_043721635.1 Acidimicrobiales bacterium
GCGGCCCGCGAGCCCTTCCGCCACGTGAGCACGCTGGCGGGCGTCGTGAGTGGAACGGTGGCCGGGTTCGGTGCCACCAGCTACGACCTCGCGTGGGACGCCGTCCGGCGCCTCGTCGCCACCCCCTAGTTCTCGGGGACTAGGGCCGTTGCCTAGACTGGGCAACGCACGTTCCCCGAAAGGTCCCCAGGCGCATGGCCGCAATCTCCACATCTGACATCAAGAACGGCATCACCCTCGTGATCGAGAACAACCTCTTCGCGGTGATCGAGTTCCAGCACGTCAAGCCCGGCAAGGGGGGAGCCTTCGTACGGACCAAGCTGCGCAACTCCCGTACGGGTGCGGTGATCGAACGCACGTACCGTTCGGACGAGCGCCTGGAGCAGGCCATCATCGACAAACGCGACACGCAGTATCTCTACCGCGACGGCGACGACTACATCTTCATGGACCAGTCGACCTACGACCAGGTTCCGGTCTCTTCGAAGAACCTCGGCGAGGCCGCGAACTTTCTTACCGAGACCGGCAAGGCAATGCTGATCCTGCACAACGACGAGATCATCGGCGTCGAGCTCCCCGCGTCCGTGGAACTCGTGATCGCCGAGACTGAACCAGGCGTCCAGGGCGACCGCGTGTCCGGAGCGCGCAAGTCCGCGACGCTCGAGACGGGCCTCGTGGTCCAGGTGCCGCTCTTCGTCGGACCGGGCGAGACCATCAAGGTCGACACTCGGACCGGCGAGTACATGACCCGGGCCTAGGGTGAGCGAACTCGGCACCCGGCGTCACCACGCACGCGAACGAGCGCTGGAGATCTTCTACGAGGCGACCATCAAGGCTCGCGACGTGACGACCGTGCTCAACCAGTTGCCGTTGCGGCCCGACCCGTACACCGTGGTGCTGCTCGCCTCGGCCGAGCAGCACGTGGAGAGAGCGAATGCGCTCATCTCGGAGTTCGCGATCGACTGGCAGCTGGACCGGATCGCGATCGTCGACCGACTGATCATGACTCTCGCGATCGGCGAGCTGCTGATGGAGGATGGTCCGCCCCTGGCGGTTGTCCTTGACGAAGCCGTCGAGCTGGCCAAGGTCTACTCGACCGACGGCTCACCGGCGTTCGTCAATGGCGTTTTGTCGGCCTGCGCCGAGCATCTGAATGGCTAGTTCGAAGGACGTCTGACACGCCGGGAATCGGCGGACCGTCGTTTCACTGACGAACCCGCTGTTCGTGGCGATCTTGCGTCACGCGCTCTTCGGGTCGAGCGTGGCTTGGATCTTCGGCCTCGGCCTCGTGCCGTTGCCTACCTCGACGATGCTTGGCAAGGTCGACGCCTACAACCTCTCCGCCGCCGGCCTCCACGAACCGCGCAGCCCACCTACCTGCTCTGGAGTTTCCTCCCTATGGCCCATCGACGGCATCCTGCAGTTCCAGCCCTCGATGCCGCTCGGCCTGGCCAACGGTGTCGTCGCACCAGCGGCCATCGGCTTTCCGTCGTGGCTGCACGCCCTCGTGTTCGGCGTCGGTATCTGGAACAGTCATCCCGTCGCGTTCGCCGTCGGCACGGCCTGGGTCCAGGTGGGCATTGGGAGGCTCCTCCTTGGCCGCGAACGGCGCAGTCGGCCGACCGGGGTCCGCGACCTCGGTCGGCTGGCCTCGATGATCTGGCTCATGGGAAACAGTGCCGGAAGGATCTTCTCGCCGACCAGCTCGGTCCTCTCCGGGGGGACGGGACGATCATCGTCTACGTCGCGACCGGCGCGTGGCTCGTGGTCAGTAACGCGGGGTTCGCCCAGCACTTCGCGCGCTTGATCACGCGCGCACTGGGCGCCCTGCTGTTGATCGGGGCGTTCGTTCAGTGCCTGCCGGGTCGGGAGTTCTGGCACGGAGAAAACGCCAACGCCCTGACGGCCATGACCAGCTTCATGATCATGACCCCCAGCCCCACTGGAGGGCGTGACTGGCCCGGCAGGGTGGCCTGGTCGCG
>JAYSQJ010000144.1:0-1820 GCA_043721635.1 Acidimicrobiales bacterium
CACGTGCCCGTCGAGGGACGCCACGTGGTGATCATCGGCCGCGGTCTCACCATTGGCCGTCCGCTCGCGCTGCTGCTGGCCATGCGCCGGCCGGGCTGCAACGCCGCGGTCACCGTCGTGCACACCGGCGTGCACGATATGTCGTCGCTCATTCGTCGGGCCGACGTCATCGTGGCCGCCGCCGGGGTGGCGGGACTCGTGACGGCCGACATGGTGAAGCCCGGCGCGGCCGTAGTCGGCGCCGGCACGAGCTGGTCGGGCAAACGACTGATGAGCGACCTCGCCGACGACGTGGCGCAGGTCGCGGGCTGGATCACGCCGCGCATCGGTGGCGTCGGACCGATGACACGTGCCATGCTGTTACGCAACGCCGTCCTAGCCGCGGAGAAGGTGCGATGAGTACTACAGATGATAAGGGCCGTGAGTATGACGAGCGGCCGTGGGGCAGTTTCACGGTGCTCGACGACGAGATGTTCGACCACAAGGTCAAGCGCATCGTCGTGAACCCCGGCACGCGGCTAAGTTACCAGCGACACGCGAAGCGGGCCGAGCACTGGTTCATCGTGACCGGCCACCCGACGGTCATCCTCGACGGGGTGGAGCACCAGCTCGGACCGGGTGACAACATCGACGTCGGCCTCGGCCAGGCCCACCGCTGTGAGAACCGCAGTGACGGCCAGGTCGTGTTCATCGAGGTCCAGCACGGGACGTACTTCGGCGAGGACGACATCGTGCGCCTCGAGGACGACTTCGGTCGGGCCAACTAGCTTCGTGCGGATCGACGAGCTGCTGGCGGCCGGTACCACCCGGTCGTTCGAGTTCTTCCCTCCCAAGTCCGACGAGGAGAGCGTGGTGCTCGAAGCGTCGCTGCGCGACCTCGAGCAGTTGGAGCCCTCGTTCGTCTCGGTGACCTACCGGGGGGGACGAGAGTCGCGCCAGCGGACCTTCGACCTCGTGACGAGGATCGAGCGCGCCGGGCACCTCACCGCGATGGCCCACCTGATCTGCGTGGGCCACGCCCGCTCCGAGGTCCGCGACATCTTGAAGAACTACGCCGACGGTGGCGTGCAGAATGTCATGGCGCTCGGCGGTGACATCCCCGACGACCCCGGCCTCGTCGTCTCGGAGTTCGCCCACGCGATCGACCTCGTGGAACTAGCGCGCGAGGTGGGGGAGTTCTCGATCGGCGTCGCGGCCCATCCCCAGGGACACCCTCGCTCGCCCGATCTCGTCAGTGATCGCCACCACCTGGCGAGGAAGCTGGAGCTGGCCGACTTCGCGGTCACCCAGTTCTTCTTCCAGGCCCACGAGTGGACGCATCTCGTGGAGGACCTGGCCGGGCGCGGGGTGACCAAGCCCGTGCTGCCCGGGATCATGCCCGTCACCACGCTGGGCGGAATCGCCCGTATGGCGACGATGGGCGCCGTCGTCCCCGCGGTCCTCGTCGAGCGGCTCGAGGCGGCGAGCGCCCGCGGCGGCGCGCCGGCCGTGCGCGCCGAGGGAATCCGCGCGGCGACCGAGTTGTGCGCCGAACTACTCGACGCCCACGCCCCCGGGGTGCACTTCTACACCCTCAACCGATCGACCGCGACGCGCGAGATTCACGACGCCCTCTTCACTTGATCGGGGACCGTCCTAGGGCACTTTGGCCCTGAAATCAGCCTTTTGATACGTCGTAGGATGTTCGCCATGGCTGACAAAATCACAATGAACGCCCAAGGCGTGCTCTCGGTATCGGACAATCCCATCATCCCCTTCATCGAGGGCGACGGCATCGGCGTCGACATCTGGCCGGCCGCCCAGCTGGTGCTGGACGCCGC
>JAYSQJ010000145.1:0-4459 GCA_043721635.1 Acidimicrobiales bacterium
CGCGCGGACCTGGGCCTTGGCGTAGTTCGCGGTGAGGGGGTCGTGCGGCGTCATCGGACCGGCCGGCCGGCCGTAGGCGTAGAGGTTGTTGAGCGTCACCAAGGCGCTCCCGGTCGACTGGGCGGCGCTAAGGATCGCGTCGGCGATCGGCGGCCAGTCGGTCGACCACTTGTGATACGCGGGATTGGCGCAGTTGAAGATCGCCTCGGTCCCCGTCGCCTGGGCGGTCACGGCAGCGACGTCCGTCGCGTCGGCGCCGACCAGTTCGATCGAGGGGTGTCGGGGGCCGCTGGCGCTCCGGGTCATCACCCGGACCCGGTGTCCCTGGTCGGCCAGTTGCTCCGCGACGGCCGAACCCATCGCGCCGGCGCCGATGATCAGGTAGGTACTCATGCGGACTCCTCGCTAAATAGAGAGCACTGCTCTCTAAACCAGTGTGGCACGGTCCGGTGAGATTTGCAAGAGCACTGCTCTCTATGTCGTGGCAGGGCCGCGCTGACCTGCGATAATGGGCCCATGAGTGAAGTCCGTCGATCCCGAGCCGAGGCCCGGGTCCACCAGATCGAGACGATCAAGTCGACCTCGCGACGACTGATGGCCAAGCGCGGCGCGCCGGCTCTCTCGCTGCGCGAGGTGGCCCGCGAGATGGGGCTGGTCTCGTCGGCGATCTACCGGTACTTCCCCACTCGCGACGACCTCCTGACTGCGCTGATCGTCGACGCCTACAACGACCTGGGAGCGTCGGCCGAGCGGGCGATCGCCCGCTGCGCCGACGGGGACGCCCGTCGACGGCTCCACGCGGTCGCTGGATCGATCCGGCGGTGGGCCAAGAGGAATCCCCACGAGTACGCCCTCATCTACGGCTCGCCGATTCCCGGCTACGACGCCCCCGAGCTCACGATCGCCGCGGCGACGCGGGTGACCCTGGTGCTCGCGACGGTCGTCACCGACGCCTGGCGCGGATCCGACGAGCGCGCTCGCGCGGCCGTCGACGCGCCGCTCCCCGACGGGATGCTCGAACGGCGGGGCTTCGAGACGGTCATGCCGGGCGTCCCCGACGTCACGAGGGCTCGGGCGATCATCGTCTGGTCCCAGATCTTCGGATTCGTCAGCTTCGAGCTCTTCGGCCACTACCGGGGGTCGGTGCGCAACACCAATCGCTATTTCGACTTCGTCGTGGACGAGATGGCCGACCTGGTGCTGCCGACGTCGGGCTGACGCGACCGGGGTCACGGCCGCAGGGCACGGGCCGTCACGCAGGCCGTGGCGCCGGTGAGAGGATGTCCTGGTGCAACTGGCCTTCCCCCTTCGCACCGAGCGTCTGCTGGTGCGCCCAATGGGTCCAGGTGACCTGACGCGTCACCACGCGATCTTCTCCGACCCCGCGGTGGTGCGCTACCTGTACGAGGAGCCAATGGACCTCCAGGCCGCCCGCGAGCACCTCGCTCGACGCTGTGCCGTCGATCTGCCGGTCGAGGGGGGCTGGCAGAACCTCGGCGTCGAGGTCCAGGGTGAGGGCGTACTCATCGGCGAGGTCGGCGTCGCCCTCGTGAGCCAGGTCCACCGACACTGCGAGATTGGTTACGTCTTCGACCCGGCGTCGTCGGGCCACGGCTACGCGACCGAGGCGACCTCCCTCGTGGTCGAGGTCGCCTTCTCGGTGCTGGGCGCCCACCGGGTGAGCGCCCGGCTCGACGGACGAAACGGGCCGTCGGCTCGACTGCTCGAGCGCCTGGGCATGCGCCGCGAGGCCCGCCTGGTCGAGAACGAGTTCGTCAAGGGCGAGTGGACCGACGAGGTCGTCTACGCGGTGCTCGAAGGCGAGTGGCGATCGGCCCACGGGTCCGCGGGGCCGATCGACGTCGTCGCGTCGGCTCCCGAGTCCGCGACGTGAGCGACACGATGATCGCTCCGGGCGCAGTGCGTCGTCGGCCCGTGCCTCGTCGGTCAGGTCGCGCCCGAGGGTAACGTCGGGCATGGGCTTCTACGCCGAACAGGTGCTCCCGCGACTGATCGACCGGATGTGCGGTTCGAGCGGCATGGTTCGTTGGCGTCAGCGCACGACCGCCGGGCTGGAGGGCCAGCTCGTCGAGATCGGCTTCGGCACCGGCCTCAACCTGGCGTACCTCTCGACGTCGGTCACCGGGGTCTACGCGGTCGAGCCGTCGGCGACGGCCCTTCGTCTCGCGCGACGCCGGAACCCTGACTTCGACGCGCGAGTCACCCACGTGAGCCTCGACGGCGGTTCGATCCTCCTGGACGACGAGTCCTGTGACGCGGCGCTGTGTACCTTCACCCTCTGCACGGTGCCGGATCCACCTCGCGCGCTGCGCGAGTTACACCGGGTCCTTCGACCGGGCGGCCGCTTCCACTTCCTCGAGCACGGGATCGCGCCCGACGATGCCACCGTCCGGTGGCAGCGGCGCCTCGATCCGTGGGAGCGGCGCCTCGCCGACGGTTGCTCGTTGACCCGCGACCCCCTCGCCCTCGTCGCCGGCGCCGGCTTCACGGTCGAAGTGGTGCGTCAGCGCTACGCGAAGGGTCCCAAGCCCTGGAGCTACTTCACACTCGGACACGCGACGAAAGTCTGAGCCTTCGCACGACCCGTCGTGACGGCGGCGATCTGGAACTGCGCAAAGCCCGGTACGGTGAGGGTAACCGAGTGCCATCGAACAGGAGACCCCCATGCGCATCGCCAACGACATCACCCAACTCGTGGGAGGCACGCCGCTCGTGCGCCTGCGCACCATCGTGCCCGCCGGCGCAGCGCAGGTCCTCGCCAAACTCGAGTTCTTCAACCCCGGCGGGAGTGTGAAGGACCGCATTGCCGTCTCGATGATCGACGCCGCCGAGGCGCAGGGCTTGCTGATGCCCGGCATGACGGTCGTCGAGCCGACGAGCGGCAATACCGGTATCGCCCTGGCGATGGTCTGCGCCGCTCGAGGGTACCGGTCGATCTTCACCATGCCCGAGACCATGAGCAAAGAGCGCCGCATGCTCCTTCGGGGATACGGTGCCGAACTCGTCCTGACCCCCGGACCCGACGGGATGGGTGGAGCGATCGCCAAGGCTAAGGAGATCGCCGACGAGGGCGGCCACTTCATGCCCCAGCAGTTCGAGAATCCGGCGAACCCGGCGATCCACGCCGCGACGACCGCCGAAGAGATCTGGAGCGACACCGACGGCACCGTCGACATCTTCGTGGCGGGCGTCGGCACCGGCGGGACGATCACCGGCGTCGGCGAGGTGCTGAAGGAGCGCAAGCCCAGCGTGCAGATCATCGCCGTCGAGCCGGCTGCGTCGCCCGTCCTCTCGGGCGGGGCGAAGGGTCCGCACCCCCTCCAGGGGATCGGCGCCGGCTTCATCCCGTCGATCATGGACATGAAGGTCGTCGACGAGGTCATCGGGGTCCAGAACGAGGACGCGTTCGCCACCGCGAAGGCCATGGCGACTCGCGAGGGTCTGCTGGTCGGCATCTCGTCGGGTGCCGCGACGTGGGCGGCCCTACAGGTCGCCGCCCGAACGGAGAACGCCGGCAAGACCATCGTCGTGGTCATCCCGTCGTTCGGGGAGCGCTACCTCTCGACCGCGCTCTTCGAGGGACTCGGCGACTGACGATGCTCGCGACGCTTCGACGTGACGTCGAGGTGGTCCTCGAACGCGATCCGGCGGCGAGGAGCGTCCTCGACGTCGTGCTCACCTACCCCGGGCTGCACGCGGTGTGGGGCTACCGCCTGACCCACGCCCTGTGGCAGGCCGACCTCAAGCTGGCGGCGCGCGTGGTCTCGGCGTGGGTGCGGGTCGTTACGGGCGTCGACATCCATCCGGCGGCGGTCATTGGCCAGGGCCTGTTCATCGATCACGCGACTGGCGTGGTCGTGGGTGAGACGGCGATCATCGGCACCGACGTGACCATGTACCACGGCGTGACGCTCGGCGGTCTAACCCTCGACAAGGGTAAGCGCCACCCGACGGTCGGCGACCGCGTCATGCTCGGTGCCGGGGCCAAGGTGCTCGGACCGGTCACGTTGGGCAATGACTGCCGCATCGGAGCCAACGCGGTCGTCGTGCACGACGTCGCGCCGGGCAGCGTCATCGTCGGCGTGCCGGGGCGGGTGCTGCACCCCCAGGGCCACGTGCCCGGTCCGGTCGAGGTGGTGAACCTCATGGAGAGGGTCGAGGAGCTCGAGCGCCAAGTGGCCGCCGACGAGGACTTCACCATCTAGTCCGGTGTGCCCGGAGAAGACATCTCGCCGTCCGTCGAGTACCGCGCCACTGCCGGGGAGTCGACCGCCAGCCCGCGAGATCTACGCTTCAGATTCGGTCAGCCTTGCCACGTCGGCGACGTCGTGGGGCCGTCCGGCGGCGCGTTTGTTGGTGATCAGGTCCTCCCTCGAGATGAACGGGATCGACTGGCCGTCCACGTGGATGAGTACTTTGCGTGCCCAGGCCCTTTCAA
>JAYSQJ010000146.1:0-7983 GCA_043721635.1 Acidimicrobiales bacterium
GGTGCGACCATGCAGGCCGGCATCATCGACAAGCTGATGCCGCTGCACGTGAGCAACGTCGCGCTGTGGTGCGACGGCCACAAGGGTCCGGCCAAGGTCGGCTACAAGATCACCGCGGACGCCAAGGTGCGCGTCTGTCGCAAGTGTGGAGAGTCCCTATGACCACGACCCGACCCCGCCTGAAGGCCCGCTACGACGCGGAGATCCGCCAGGCCCTGAAGGAAGAGCTCGGCCTAGACAACATCATGCAAGCGCCCCGACTCACGAAGATCGTGCTCAACTCGGGCGTCGGCAAGGCCACCCAGCAGGCCTCGCTGCTCGAGGGCGCCCAGCGTGACCTCGAGCTCATCACGGGGCAGAAGCCGATTGTGACGCGCGCGAAGAAGTCGATCGCGAGCTTCAAGTTGCGCGAAGAGCAGCCCATTGGCGTGAAGGTCACGCTGCGCGGCGACCGCGCCTGGGAGTTTTTCGACCGTCTGCTCAGCCTCGCGATTCCGCGCATCCGGGACTTCCGGGGCCTATCGCCCAAGTCGTTCGACGGTCGCGGCAACTACACCTTTGGCATCAACGACCAGTTGATCTTCCCCGAGGTCGACTACGACAAGATCGACGCGCCGCGTGGTTTCGACATCACCATCGTCACCACGGCCGCGAACGACGAGCAGGGTCGCGCATTCTTGCGCGCCTACGGCTTCCCCTTCAAGCAGGAGAATCAATAGACATGGCGAAGAAAGCTCTACGTATCAAGCAGAAGAAGACCCCGAAGTTCTCAACGCGTGCCTACACGCGCTGCGAACGATGCGGTCGACCGCGCTCGGTGTACCGCAAGTTCGGCCTCTGCCGGATCTGCCTGCGCCAGATGGTCCACGCCGGCGAGATTCCCGGCGTCACGAAGGCCAGTTGGTAGGAGGACCGCTATGACAATGACTGACCCCATCGCCGACATGCTCACGCGGATCCGCAACGCGAACTCCGCCATGTTCGACACCGTCAAGATGCCCAGTTCCAAGCTGAAGGAGAGCCTCGCGAAGGTCCTCGAGCGCGAGGGTTTCATCGCGGGCTTCACCGTCACGAAGGTCGAGGGCAAGCCCGGCAACCAGCTCGAGATCAGCCTCAAGTACTCCGAGGACCGCAAGAAGACCATCATCGGCATCAAGCGCGTCTCGAAGCCGGGGTTGCGCATCTACAAGAAGTCCGACCAGATGCCCAAGGTGCTTGGCGGCGTCGGCGTGGCCGTCGTCTCGACGAGCCACGGCCTGATGACCGATCGCGAGGCCCGCAAGGCCAAGCTCGGTGGCGAGGTGCTTTGCTATGTCTGGTAAGCCCACGTCCCCGGCGGTGCGCTGATGTCGCGTATTGGCCGTAATCCCATCACGGTGCCCAAGTCGGTCACCGTCTCGATGGCCGACGGCGTCGTCACGGTGCAGGGTCCCAACGCGACCATGAGCCGCCACGTCCCCGACGGCATCACCCTGGCCCAGGAGGGTGACGTCCTTACCGTCGAGCGCGTCAACGACGAGACGAAGTACCGCTCGCTGCACGGCCTCACCCGGACGTTGGTCGCCAACATGGTGACCGGCGTCACCGAGGGCTGGTCCCGAGAGCTCGAGATCATCGGGGTCGGTTACCGCGCCGCCGCCGGTGGACCGGGCGTCCTCGACCTCGCGCTCGGCTTCTCGCACCCGGTGAAGTTCACCGCGCCCGAGGGCATCACCTTCGAGGTGCCCGTCCCCACGCGCGTCATCATCAAGGGCGCCGACAAGGAAGTCGTCGGCCAGGTGGCCGCGTCGATCCGCAAACTCCGTAAGCCCGAGCCCTACAAGGGCAAGGGCGTGCGCTACCTCGGTGAACGGGTGATGCGCAAGGCAGGAAAGGCTGCGAAGTAATGGCACGATCTACTCTCGAACTGCGAAAGCGCCGTCACGCGCGCATCCGCCGTCGCATCACCGGCACGCAGGCGCGTCCCCGCGTCGCGGTGTCGCGCACCAACAAGCACATCTCGGCCCAGATGATCGACGACGTCACCGGGCGGACCCTGGCGGCCGCGTCCTCGGTCGAGGCCGGCCTCAAGGGCACCAGCGGTGGCAACATCGAGGGGGCCAAGGCCGTCGCGACGCTGCTCGCCGAGCGCGCCAAGACAGCCAACATCACCACCGTGGTCTTCGACCGCGGTGGATTCGACTACCACGGCCGGGTGGCGGCATTCGCCGACACGTTGCGCGCCGCTGGACTGGAGTTCTAATGGCCGACGTAGAGCAGTACGAAGAGCGCACCATCAAGGTGAACCGCGTGTCGAAGGTCGTGAAGGGCGGACGGCGGTTCTCGTTCACCGCGCTCATGGTCATCGGCGACGGCAAGGGTCGCGTAGGCCTCGGCTACGGCAAGGCGAAGGAGGCGGGTCTGGCGGTGCAAAAGGGCATCGAGGAGGCGCGCAAGAACCTCTTCGACGTTCCCCTCGCCGGCACGACCATCGTCTACCCCGTGCTCGGCGCCTCCGGCGCCGGACGGGTGCTGATGAAGCCGGCCGCTCCGGGTACCGGCGTCATCGCCGGTGGGGCGGCGCGCGCCATCCTCGAGATGGCCGGCGTCAAGGACATCATCGCCAAGTCGCTCGGTTCGTCCAACGGCATCAACGTCGCCCACGCCACGATCGAAGGGTTGAAGCAGTTGCGTCGCCCCGAGGAGATCGCGGCGTCGCGGGGCAAGACCGCCGACCACGTCATCCCCAGCGGGACCCTGCGCGCCTACCGCGAGCGTCAGCGCGACGGCGACCTGTTCAAGGTAACGGAGGCCTAGCCATGACGCAGTTGAAAGTCACCCAGACCCGTTCGGCCATCGCCACGAAACCCAAGCACCGCGCCAACCTGCGCGCGCTGGGACTGCGCGGCATCGGCCAGTCCAACGTGCTGCCCGACCGACCCGAGATTCGAGGGATGATCGCGCGCGTGCCGCACCTGATCAAAGTGGAAGAGGTCAACTGATGAAGTTGCACGATCTCAAATCGCCCGAGGGCTCAACGCACCGCCGCAAGATCGTCGGTCGGGGCATCGCGGGCAAGGGCGGCAAGACCGCCGGGCGTGGCACCAAGGGTCAGAAGGCCCGTCGCCAGATCCCGGCCGGGTTCGAGGGCGGCCAGCTGCCGCTCCTCCAGCGCATTCCGAAGCTCAAGGGCTTCACGAACCCGTTCCGGGTGGAGTACACGCCCGTGAACCTCGACGCCCTCTCGGCGCTCGGCGTCAGCGACGTCACCCCCGAGGTCCTCGTCGACCGGGGCCTGGCGCGCAAGAAGGACCTCGTGAAGGTCCTCGGACGTGGCTCCGTCAGCGCCCAGCTCAACGTGTCTGCCCACCGCTTCTCGGCGTCGGCGAAGGCCGCCATCGAGGCCGCGGGAGGCACGACCACCGAGCTGCCGCTGCCGTTCGCCGTTCGTCCTCCGGCGGCGGGCAACCAGCACCAGAACCGCTAGGACTCGGCCGTGCTGAAGCGCCTCGGGAACATATTTCGCGTACCGGACCTTCGCAATAAGGTCCTGTTCACCATCGGGGTCATCTGCCTGTACCAGCTCGGGGCCAACCTCCCGATCCCTGGCGTCAGCTGGTCTCAGGTCGCCCTCCTGCAGTCCAAGGCGGGCGCGAGCGGTGTGCTCGGGTTCTTGAACCTGTTCTCGGGGGGCGCCTTGACGCGCCTCGCGGTCTTCGGCCTCGGCGTCATGCCCTACATCACCAGCTCGATCGTCATCCAGCTGCTCACGACCGTCATCCCCAAGCTGACGCAATGGCGCGACCAGGGTGCGGTCGGCCAGAAGAAGATCACCCAGACGACCCGGTACCTGACGATCGGCCTGGCCCTCCTGCAGTCGACCGGCCTGATCTACGCCTTCCACGGCCACGACCAGGCGCTGCTCGGCTTCAACATCGACCTGATCCCGAAGTTCAACCTGTGGCTCGGACTGTTCATGGTGGCGATCATGACCGCCGGCACGGCCTTCGTCATGTGGCTGGCCGAGCTCATCACGCAGCGCGGCATCGGCCAGGGCATGAGCCTCCTGATCTTCGCCAACGTCGTGGCGGGCATGCCCTCGGGCGGCAAGGCCGTCTGGACCGAGGGTGGTCCCTTCAAGTTCCTCGTCATCCTGGCGATCTCGGTCGCCCTGCTCGTGCTGATCGTCTTCATGGACAACGGTCAACGTCGAATTCCGGTGACCTTCGCCCGACGAGTCGTTGGTCGCAAGGAGATGGGTGGCAACTCCACCTACATCCCGCTGAAGGTGAACCAGTCGGGCGTGATCCCGATCATCTTCGCCTCGTCGGTGCTCTACATCCCGGTGCTGATGAGCAACATCGTGCCGTGGGCCGCCTTCCAGAACTTCGTGAACACCTCACTGCACCCCACGAGCTTCTTCTATATCGGCTCGGACTTCCTCTTGATCATGGCCTTCACGTTCTTCTACGTGTACATCGCCTTCGAGCCGCACCAGCAGGCCGAGATGCTGCGCCAGCAGGGTGGCTTCGTCCCGGGTATCCGACCGGGCATGCCGACTGAGAAGTACTTCGCGAAGCTGCTGAGCCGTATCACCGTCGTGGGCGCGACCTTCCTCGCGTCGGTCGCCGTCGTGCCGAGCATCCTGATGGCACTGTGGAACATCAACCGGTTCCCCTACTACGGCGTGACGCTGCTGATCGCGGTGGGCGTGGCCCTCGAGACGATGCGCCAGATCGACTCGCAGCTCATGATGCGCAACTACGAAGGCTTCCTGAAGCGATAGTCATGCCCGCGCGACTAAACCTCGTCATCCTGGGCAAACAGGGTGCGGGCAAGGGAACCCAGTGCAAGCGCCTCGCCGCGTCCTACGCAATTCCCCACATCTCGACGGGCGACATCCTGCGCGGCGCGGTGAAGGCCGGCACGCCACTCGGGCTCGAGGTCGCCTCGGTGCTCGAGTCCGGCGCTCTCGTCTCGGACGACCTCGTGATCAAGCTGGTGAAGGAGCGCTTCGACGAGCCCGACGCCCAGCACGGCGGGCTCCTCGACGGGTTCCCACGCACCATCAAACAGGCCGAGGCCCTCGAGGCCCTGTTGGGCGCCGACGGGATCAAGCTCTGCGTCAACCTCGACGCGCCGATCGAACTGGTCACCGAGCGGCTCTCGTCGCGGCGCGTGTGCCAGGAGTGCGGCGCCATCTACCGCGAAAGTGACGTCGAGGCGATCTCGGGGACGTGCTCGAACTGCGGGGGCGACGTCGTCCAGCGCGACGACGACCAACCTGACTCGATTCGTCGGCGCCTCGAGTCCTACGAGCGCGACACCGAGCCCCTCCTGGCCTTCTACGAGGCGCGAGGGCTACTCGTGACGGTCAATGGCGACCAGACCCCCGACGCGGTGACCGCGGCGATCGAGAAGGTCGTTCGTGAACGGGGACTCGCGTGAGGCGTTCGGCCGGCGAACTGCACAAGATGCGCAAGGCCGGCAAGGTCGTGGCTGAGATGCACGAGGCGACCCGGGCCGCAATCCGGCCCGGGATCACGACGAGGGAGCTCAACGCGGTCGCCGCCGAGGTCCTGGCGAAGCGCGGGGCTCGATCGAACTTCCTCAACTACCACGGCTTCCCGGCCGTGATCTGCACGAGCCCCAACGACATGATCGTCCACGGCATCCCGGGGGAGTACGTGCTTCGCGAAGGCGACATCATCTCGATCGACTGTGGCGCGATCATCGAGGGCTACCACGGTGACGCCGCCTACACCGCGGGCGTGGGGCAGATCAGCGACCTGGCTCGAAGGCTGATCGAGGTGACCGAGCGCTCAATGTGGGCCGGCATCGACCAGCTCGTCATCGGCAACCGACTCCACGAGGTGGGCCGCGCCGTCCAGGACGTCGCCGAAGCCGCCGGATTCTCGGTGGTGCGCGAGTACGTGGGACACGCGATCGGCACCGCGATGCACGAGAGCCCCCAGGTGCCCAACTACTGGCCCGGCACGCCCGGTCCGACGTTGAAGCAGGGAATGGTCTTCGCGATCGAACCGATGGTGAACGCCGGCACCTACAACACGTACGTCCTGGACGACGGCTGGAGTGTCATGACTGAGGACGGCCAGCTCTCGGCGCACTTCGAGCACACGATCGCGGTCACCGATGATGGTCCGGAGGTCTTCACCGTCGCTTAGTCGTGCGGATGGGTCCGGTCGTACTGTCGCTGGGCGAAGAGCGCGGCCTCGGTGCGACGCTGGAAGCCGAGCTTCGCGAGCAGGTTCGACACGTAGTTCTTGACCGTCTTCTCCGCGAGGAACATGACCTCGGCGATCTCGCGATTGCTCAGGCCTTCGCTCAGTAATTCGAGGATCCGACTCTCCTGGGCGCTCAGGCTCTCGAGGCGGATGTCCTCGGTGATCTGACGGCGCAGCCGCTCGCGGGCCCGCTCGATCTGTTCGTTGGAGAGCAGCATCTCGCCGTCGGCGACCCGACGAATCGCACCGACCAGGTCGTCACCGCGGACGTTCTTCAAGACGTAGCCCCGCGCTCCGGCGAGCACCGAGGCGTTGAGTGCCTCGTTGTCAGCGAAGGAGGTCAGCATGAGGCACGCGAGCTCCGGGCGCTTCTCGCGCAGCAGCCGGCACAGGTCCACGCCGCTGCCGTCGGGCAGACGCACGTCGAGCACGGCGACGTCGAGCTCGCCGACGTCGATGGCGAGGGCTTCGTCGAGCGACCCGGCCTCGGCGACGACCCGCAGGTCGCCCTCCACTTCGAGCAGCTCGCGCAGACCCCGGCGCACAATCTCGTGGTCGTCGACCAGTAGCAAGCGGATCACGTCAGTCCAGTCTGTTCACGGTCCATCGGACCATTGTGCCACGACCGATCTCGGATTTGATGGTGCAGTCGCCGCCCAGTTCACGGGCCCGCGACGCGAGGTTGCGAAGTCCCCGCCCCGGTCCGAGATTCGGCGTGAATCCCACGCCGTTGTCGCGCACGACGACCTCAATCAGGTTGTCCTTGACGGCGACCTGGATCTGGACGGCCGAGGCCTCGGAGTGGCGCACGATGTTGGAGAGGATCTCGCGAAGCGCCTGGACGGTGTGGTGCGCGCAGTGGGGCCCGATGGCGTCGTCGATGCCGGTGGGAATCTTAAGGTCGGCCCTCACGCCCAGTCGGTTCGCGACCTCGTTGGTCAATACCCCGATCCGGCTCTGGAACGTCGCGTCGGTCGCCTGCTCCTGGTCGATCTCGAAGATGGTGGTGCGGATCTCGTGAATCGTTGTGTCGAGCTCGTCGAGCACGTTGTTGATCCGCGATCGCACACCGTCGTCGAGCACCGAGGCGAGCGAGATCTGCAACGCGAGTCCCACGCCGAAGAGTCGTTGGATGACGGTGTCGTGAAGGTCGCGCGCCAGGCGTTCGCGTTCCTCGCTCAGCGTGAGGTCGCGCAGGTGGCTGCGCAGCGTCGCCTGGTCAATGACGAGGCCGGCCGCGCGCCCGAAGGCCGCGACCAACTGGGCGTCATCGTCGCTGAAGGGATCGCCGTCGAGGGGGTCGGTGAGGTAGAGGTTGCCGAAGATCTGGCCGTCGCCGGTCGTGACGGGCACGCCGAGGAACCGTTCCATCGGCGGATGGTGGGCGGGCACGCCGACCGACAACGGGTACTTGCTCAATTCGTCGATGACGAGAGGCTCGCGGCGGCGCACCGTCTCACCGAGCACGCCGTGGCCGTGCGGCTCGATGCCGATGGCCGCGCGCGTGCCCTCGTCGATGCCGTAGGTGATGAAGCGCGAGAGGGTCTTGCCGTCGCCCGCGACGACGCCGAGGGCGCCGTACTGGGCTCCGACGAGGCGACTCGCCGTCTCGACGATGGTCCCCAGGAGGCCGTCGAGGTTGGCGTCGGCCTCGATCAGGAGGATCGCGTCGATGAGGGCGTGCAGCCGTTCGGGATCCCTGATCTCGTGGTACGCCATGTGGTCAAGCCTTCCACACGGTGTTGTCGCGATGGGCAGG
>JAYSQJ010000147.1:0-8458 GCA_043721635.1 Acidimicrobiales bacterium
CCATGTAGCCAGGTCGCCTTCCGCGAGGAGATGTGAAAGACAGCTCTCGAGGTAAGGAGCGGTCGTTCGGATATCCATCCGTCGCCCTACCCACTTCGACGAAAGGGAGATATCCATGTTCAAGTCCCATCGGTTGACCTTCGCGGTCCTCATATGCGCCTCAGTCCTGCCGTTCGTCGGCGTTACGTCTGCGCAGGCCGTCACGACCCCCCAATGCGTTGTCTCGCTCTCGCCCACGGCGACCGAGACGCTCTACGCCATCGGGGCCGGTCATCAGGTCCAGGCGGTCGACAAGGACGCCAACTACCCAACGGCCGGCCTGCCCACCAAGAGAGTCGACGCGCTCAACCCGAGCGTCGAAGCGATCATCGGGATCTGCCAGAAGACGGCTTCGCACCCCTCGACCAAGCCTGACCTGGTGGTGATCTCCTACGACGCGAACTCCATCAAGGCGAAACTCGCCGCGGTAGGCGTGAGAGTCGTGGAGATGGACGCCCCGACGACGACGGCGGGCGCGCTCGGCCAGATCGTGCGGCTGGGCCAACTCACCGGACACCGCGCCACGGCGAGTCGCCTCGCCCGTTCGCTCGATCGAGCGATGAAGTCGCTGGTTCGATCGATCCCGGCCCACCCCGGCAAGGTCCTCACCGCGTACTACGAGCTCGACCCGACGTACTACTCGCTCACGAGCAAGACCTTCGTCGGCTCGCTGCTGAAGTCCCTTGGCGTCGTCAATATCGCCGACGCCAAGAGCACGTCGGCCGACGCCGGCTACCCGCAGCTCTCGGCCGAGTACGTCGTTAGCGCGAATCCCAAGCTGATCTTCCTCGCCGACACCGTCTGCTGCAAAGCGTCGGCTGCATCGCTGGCGAAGCGACCGGGCTTCTCCAAGGTCGCTGCCGTAAAGGATGGCGGGGTCATCGCGCTGAACGACGACGTCGCCTCACGGTGGGGGCCGCGTCTGGTCCGGCTGCTCCAAGAGATGACCGTCGCGGTGAAGGGCGCCCTGCACAACGCGAAGCTCTGGCAGTAGTTCCTTGTCGGTCAACCCGCCGACCGCGCGACGCGTGGGTGTCGTCGCGACGCTCTGCGTCGCCGGACTCGGCGTCGCGGTCGTCGTCGGGCTGGTCGTCGGCCCAACCTCGATCGGCACGTGGAGGGTGGTGGGGTCGGCGTTGGCCCACGTCGGTCTCGGTCACAGCACGCTGACCCCGCTCCAGTCGACGATCATCTGGCAGCTGCGCGCCCCACGCATGGTGCTGGGGCTCTTCGCTGGCGCGATGCTGGCCGTCGCCGGGGGCACCTACCAGGGGGTCTTTCGCAATCCGCTCGCCGACCCCTACCTGCTCGGCGTCGCGGCCGGCGCCGGGCTCGGCGCCACGTTCGCGATCGTCAACGTCGGCAACGGCGTCGGGACGCCCTCGTGGACGCCGCTGCTCGCCTTCGTGGGTGCCATGGCCGCCGTCATCGTCACCTGGCTGATCGGCGGGCGCAGTTCGCGCTCGGGCGCGGCGACGCTGATCCTCGCCGGGGTCGCGGTCTCCTCGCTCCTCACGAGCGCCCAGACCTTTCTCCAGCAGCAGTCGACCGGTTCGATCGCCCGCGTCTACATCTGGCTGCTCGGCTCGCTCGCGAGCGCGAGCTGGCACTCGGTGTGGATGGTGCTGCCCTACGTCGTCGTGTGCGTCGTCGTGTGCGTTGCGGCCGGCCGGGCACTCGATGTCATGAGCGTCGGAGAGGAGGAGTCGCGCTCGCTCGGGGTACCGGTGCGCCAGGTCCGCTTCGTCGTCATCGCGGCGTCGTCGCTCGGCACCGCGGCCATCGTGTCCGCCGTCGGGCTCATCGGCTTCGTCGGCATCATCGTGCCCCATATCGTGCGCCTGCTGGTCGGCACCTCGTATCGACGGATCCTGCCGATCTCGGTGCTCTTCGGAGCGGCGTTTCTCGTGCTCGCCGACACCATCGCTCGCACCGTGCTGGCTCCCTCGGAGCTGCCCCTCGGTGTGGTCACCGCGCTCGTCGGCGCCCCGGTCTTCGTCCTCATCCTCAGCCTGCGCCGTCCGGTCGCCGTATGAGCGGGGTCGAGCTCGTCGCACTCAGCGTGCACGCCGGTAAGAAGGCGCTCGTGTCGGACGTCTCGCTCGTGATCGAGGCCGGGACCTGGTGCACCGTCGTCGGCCCGAACGGCGCGGGCAAGACGACCCTCGTCGAGACCATCGCCGGGCTGCGCCGGCCGTCGAACGGCTCGGTCTCGATCGCCGGCCGGTCCATTGCCGTCATGAGTGAACGCGAGCGGGCCCGCACCGTCGCGCTGGTGCCCCAACACCCGGTCGTACCGAGCGGCATGGCGGTCTACGACTACGTCGCCCTCGGGCGGATTGCCTACCACGGACTCTTCCGTCCGCCGAGCGCCCACGACCGGCGCATCGTCGAGTCGGTGCTGGAACGTCTCACGCTCGGGGAGTTCCGGGACCGCGACGTGGCCACGCTGTCGGGCGGCGAGCGCCAGCGCATGGTGCTCGGACGGGCCTTCGCTCAGTCGACGAAGGTCATCGTGCTCGATGAGCCCATCACCGGACTGGACCTGCGCCACCAGATGGAGCTGCTCGAACTGCTGAAGTCCGAGGTCGCCGAGTGCGGTCTCACGGTGGTGGCAACGCTGCACGACCTCACGTTGGCCGGCCAGTTCGCCGACCGGCTCGTACTGCTCGACCGCGGCGAGGTGGTGCTCGACGGACCGGCCGGCGTCGTCGTGCGCAGTGACGAGTTGGCCTCTCGCTACGGCATGAACCTGCGGGTTATCGACGTCGACGGGGCCGACGTGGTGGTGCCGGTGCGTCACTGAGTCCAACGTCCGCAACTCGACCGATGGGAGCGACTTGCTTTACTGAGTGGTAGCGGCGACGTGCTCTGGGCCACCGGGCTCGCAGCGGAGTTCTCGTAGACTTGACGAAAACAACGAAGGGAACCGCGTGCGGCGCACGAAGATCGTAGCTACCGTCGGACCGGCATCGGACAGCGACGAGACGCTCCTCAGGCTGGTCAAGGCCGGCGTCGACGTGTTTCGCCTGTCCTTCGCCCACGGCGATATCCCGTCGGGCATCGAGCGCCTCCGTCGCGTGCGGGCCCTAGCCCCCGACGCGGCGATCATGGTCGACATTCCCGGCCCGAAGATCCGCGCCGGTTCGTTCGGCACGACGTCCGTGTCGCTCACGGTCGGTGACGAGGTCGAGCTGGTCGAGGCCTTCGACGAGACGTCGACGGCGGCGCGCATCGCGGTAGAGCGCCTCAACGTCCTTGCGCAGTTGAAGCCCGGTGACAAGATTCACATCGGCGACGGAGGAGTCTCCTTGGACGTCGAGCGCGCGGGCACGACGGTCTCGGCACGCGTCTCTTCGGGCGGCGCCGTCACGGGCAAGCCCGGCCTCTCGTTGCCCACCTCGATCCTCAACGACCGGCTGCCGACCAACGACGACCGTGAGCGTCTCGAGGCGCTGCGCGGCGAGTCGTTCGAGATCCTGGCGGTGTCGTTCGTCCGCTCGGCCTTCGACATGGTGTCGGTGAGGACAGTCCTGTCACGCGACGACATCATGATGATGGCCAAGATCGAGACCGGGGAGGGCGTCGAGAACCTCGACGAGATCATCGCGGTGTCCGACGCGATCATGGTTGCGCGCGGCGACCTCGGCGTCCGGATGCCCATCGAGGAGGTCCCCCACCTGCAAAAGGAGATCGTCCGACACGGAGTGCGCTACGCCCGCCCGGTCGTGGTGGCGACCCAGATGCTCGAGTCGATGACCCACGCCCAGGTCCCCACACGCGCCGAGGTGACCGACGTCGCCAACGCCGTACTGGACGGCGCCAGCGCCGTGATGCTGAGCGGCGAGACCGCGATTGGCGACGATCCCGTGGGCACCGTCGTCACGATGGACCGCATTGTGCGTCGGGCCGAGGAGTACTTTGACTACGAGACCTGGGGAGCCGGCCTCGGCGTCCAGCAAGTCGGCATGGGCACGCGCTCAACCCGGATCACCGCGGCCATCACCGGTGCCGCGTGGCGCGCGGCGATGGAGGAGAAGGCCGTGGCGATAGTGGCGTGCACGCGCTCGGGGATGACCGCGCGAGCCATTTCGCGCTTCCGCCCGCCGATGCCGATCGTGGCCATCACGCCGCACGAATCGACAGCACGCCAGTTGCGCAGCTCGTGGGGCGTGCAGGAGATCTACATCTCGTCGGCCCACGACATCGACGAACTGTGCGATTTCGCGATCGACGAGCTGAAGAAATCGGGCATCGCCAAGGCCGGCGACCCCGTCGTGATCATGGCGGGCTCGGCCTCGGGCGGGGCGCAGATCACGGACACCGTCCGGATGGTCATCGTTCCCTGAGGTCCAGGCTCGGCAGGGCAATCGGCCCGTCACCTCGACTCGAAGCTTCGATCGCGACGCCCAAACCTCGTCGCGGTCCCGAATCGAGGTGACGGATGAATTCCCGTCACCGAATGGCCTTACCCTTCAGGGGCTGACCGAATAGTGGGGCGAACAAGCAGACGTCGAGGGCTCCCGCCAGGAGCGCCACCAAGCCGACCAGAGAAAGGATTAGCCATCCGCTGCCGAGGGCGATACCCATGATGAGCAACACAATCCCCACGACGATTCGAGCGAACCGACCAAATGTCGACGACATGAACTTGAGCATTTCCATGGTCATCCCTTCTCTGCAACTCCGGGATCACGGTGGTCCCTCCTGCCATAGTATACCCCCAGGGGTATACTATGGCAGGAGGGATGGAGGAGCGTGATGGTCGAGACCAGTTTGCCCAAGTGGACGCAAGTCCTGGCCGTCGTTGCCCATCCCGATGATGAGTCCTTCGGGCTTGGTGCAGTCCTTTCCACCCAGATCGCCTCCGGTAGCGTGGTGTCGGTGCTGTGCCTCACCCACGGGGAGGCCTCGACCCTGCACGGGGTCGCGGGTGACCTGTCGAGCATTCGCGAGCAGGAGCTGGCCGCGGCCGCGGCCGAACTGGGGATCAGGAACGTCGACCTGTTGGACTTCCCTGACGGAAGGCTGTCGAGCATTCCGACCGACGAACTACTCCAGGTCGCCACATCGGTCGCACGGCGCAGAAGGCCAGACGGGATCCTGGCCTTCGACGTCGCTGGCGTGACGGGGCACCCCGATCACATCACGGCGACTGCGTTGGCATCTCGTCTGGCCGATGAGCTCGACGTCGGTGTCTTGGCGTGGACGCTTTCCCAGGAGGTTGCTGAGACGTTGAATCGGGAGTTTTCGTCCTCCTTCGTCGGCGTCGAGGTCGCCGACATCGATTTCGAGGTCTCCGTTGACCGCACCCGTCAGCGGAGGGCGGTGGTCTGTCATCCGAGCCAAGCCGTACCGGGAGCAGTCCTCTGGCGACGGATGGAGCTCCAAGGCGACAAGGAGCACTTACGTTGGTTGCGGAGTCCGCCGAGTCACTAGTTGTCGACCGGTGGCTGGCCCGCGCACGTCGATCGCCGTGACGCCACGTCAACCTTGCCGGTTCGTGGTGGCCCGGTTCGCGTTGACTGGTCGGCAGCGACTGAACCGAGGATGCGTTGCCCAGTTGACGTGGGCATGCACCGAGCCCCCTCGTCCAGCACTGATCGAGACGGCGTGGCGCAGGCCGAATCAGTTCGTAAGCAACGACGTCGCAGTGAACTACGTGCTCCCGACCGGAGTCGAACCTGCGCACCTGGCTTCGGAGCAAGTCACTCATTGCTCCATGTTGAGACTGAAACTGCTGCAATCACAACGATTCAAGACTGATCCCGGTCACGCGCTCCGCGATTGTCCCTCCACTGATCTCCAGCCTCCGCCACGAGCGGCCACAACTTTACGGGGCAGGTGCGGGGCAAGAATCCGAAGTGTCGGTTGCGGTGACGAGTAACTGGCGTCGTCGACGCGAGCTCGGCAGACTCGCGTCCCTCGAATTCGGAGCAACTCACACGGCGCCAAAGGCGGCCCAGGACTATGGGCTGCAACTGACGTGCTCACGAGAAAAGTTCGATTCGGCGGTACTGATCGTTCATCAAAGCAGCAGCGGGAAGCCCGAATCTGGAGGCGCCCATCTTTTCGATGCGCGTGTACATGCTGGTCTGGCGCATTGAGCCGTAAGTGCACCTCTCAGTCGTGAGCAATGCTCTAGATATTGGGCGAACCGGTCTACAAATCGTCTACACTAGTGGAATGGGCGAAGGAGATACAACCACCGTGAGAGTTCGTCGGCCGGATTCTGAGCGACTGAAATCTCTCGCCAAGTCACAACAGACAACAGTTGTTGAGGTCGTGCACTCCGCCATTGCCGCTCTAGAGCGACAAGAATTTCTGCGTGGACTTGGGTCCGACTATCGCCACCTAAGGGAGAATTCCGATTTGTGGCAGGCGTACTTGGTCGAACGTCAGGAGTGGGACCCCCTCGTGTGATCTGGCGCGGAGAGGTCTATTGGATCGATCTCGGTCAACCAGTTGGTCACGAGCCAGTATTTCGGCGCCCCGGAGTGATCGTCTCCACGGACGTGGTGAACAATGGGGCCGGCGATCTGGTGGTGGTCGTGCCCGTCACGTCGACCAACTATGGGCTTCGTAGCCATATTGAGGTGGTGGTGGAAGACAACCCACCCGGTCGTTCATCGTTCGCACGATGCGACCAAGTTCGTGCAATTGCGAGTCAGAGGGTCGAAGAACGAATTGGGAACTTGTCACACGAGGAACTGCAAGCAATTGACGACGCACTTCGATTCATATTGGAGCTGTAACGACCTTGAGTCTCACACGTCAAGTGACAAGATGGCCCAATATCGAGAAGTGCCCCATCGGAGTTACATCATTCGGCGGGACGTGATCAGAGTGAGAGGACGTAACGCGATGACCAAACGGCAGACGTTCGTAATTGTTGGTGCTGGGTTAGCGGGAGCCAAGGCCACCGAGGCCCTGCGAACGGAGGGCTTCAGTGGGCGAATCATTCTCGTAGGAGAGGAGAGGCATTCGCCCTACGATCGACCTCCCTTGTCGAAGGAGTTCCTGCAGGGCAAGTTAGAAGAGGAGAAGCTCTACGTCCATCCGCGCGAGTGGTACCGCGAGAACGACGTAGATTTGTTCCTCGGCACGCGGATCACCGCCGTCGATCGAGACGCGCACGAGATCGTCGCCGAGGACGGCACTCGTATCAAGTACGACAAGCTGTTGTTGACGACCGGCTCGTCGCCGCGACGCCTGACGGTGCCTGGTGGCACTCTGGCCAACGTGCACTATCTGCGCACACTCGACGACAGCGTCGCGTTGAGGGCCGCCTTCGCCGCGGGTGGGCGAATAGCCATCATTGGCGGCGGTTGGATCGGCCTCGAGACGGCGGCGGCGGCTCGGGCAGCGGGCTGCCAGGTCACCGTGATCGAAATGGCCGAGTTACCGTTGCTGAAGGTCTTAGGTCGCGAGGTGGCTGAGAGATTCGCGGCGCTGCATCGTGCGCACGACGTGACCCTGGAGTTGAACACGGGCGTCGAAGAGATTGGTGGCAACGACGGCCAAGCGTGCGCAGTTCGGTTGACCGGCGGGAGGACGGTAAAGGCCGACGCCGTCGTGGTGGGAGTCGGCATTGTGCCCAACATTGAGCTCGCCGAAGAGGCCGGATTGACTGTCGACAACGGAGTCGTCGTCGACGAACACCTCGCCACGAGCGACTCCGACGTCTTCGCAGCGGGTGATGTGGCCAACGCGTACTACCCGCTGCTCGACACTCACCTGCGCCTCGAGCACTGGTCGGCCGCGCTCAATCAGGGTCCGGTGGCGGCCGCCAACATGGTGGGACGAAACGTCGCCTACGACCGAGTTCCCTACTTCTTCTCGGACCAGTACGACCTGGGCATGGAGTACACGGGCTACGTCGAAGAAGGCCACTACGACCACGTGGTCTTTCGAGGTGACACCGTCAAGGGCGAGTACATTGCCTTCTGGATGAAGGATGGCCGGGTACTGGCCGGAATGAACGTGAACGTCTGGGACGTCACCGACGTGATTGCGAACCTCGTGCGCTCCCGAGTGCAGGTTGATGAAGCAAAGTTGGCCGACGTCTCGGTCCCCTTGGGAGATCTCGCCAGCGCCGCCGGTGCTGCGACCCCGTGATGACGGTAGGGCAACTCGACCCCGTCGACAAGTTGGCCTAGCACGCCTGGGACCTATGTGGCCATAACGAGACGGCCGAGGGATCAATGTGGGAGGCGCTCGACAAGGCGAACTACTACCGGCTCGGCCACCTCAGAAGGTTTGTGCCCACCAGCAACTGGTCGCCGCGGCCGCCTTACGGGCGGCGGGCTCAACGTCATTGAGATCACTCTTGCCGACTCTAGACGCGTGTTCGCGTGAGGTTGATTGGCTTCGCCGAGGCCGATCCGTCGTGCGCGATTGAGACGCTGGAGTCACTTGG
>JAYSQJ010000148.1:0-2134 GCA_043721635.1 Acidimicrobiales bacterium
AAGTGGTGGCGGTCCATCAAATTAAGGTAACCCTATGCCAAACACCGGTTCGAAACACGTCACTTCGATTCGGCGTGGCGTGGTACTGGAGGTGTGGACGCTCTCGTGGAATGTCGTGGGCGTCATCATCCTCGCGCTCGCGGCCTACGCAGCGAGCTCGGTGGCGTTAGCCGGCTTCGGCCTCGACTCTCTCGTCGAGATCGGGGCCAGCGTCGTCGTACTCTGGGAGCTGCGCGACATCGAGGGTGGTCGGCGGTCGCGGGCGCTGCGACTGATCGGCGGGGCGTTCATCGTGCTCGCACTGTATCTGGCGATCCAGAGCTCGATCGTGCTGGCGGTGGGCTTCCATCCGCACCACAGCCCGATTGGCATCGGGTGGACGGCTGCGACCGCCGTGGTGATGTTCGTCCTCGCCAACGGTAAGCGCCGCGTCGGCCACCTACTGGCCAACCAGGTGCTGATCACCGAAGCTCGCGTCACGTTCGTCGACGGCGTGCTGGCTACCGCGGTGCTGGTCGGGCTGGGGCTCAACGCCGTGCTCGGCTGGTGGTGGGCCGATCCGACGGCTGGACTGCTGATCGTCGTCTACGGGGCGAAGGAGGGAGTCGCGGCGCTTCGCCACGGTTCCCTCGAGTAGTACGCGACGGCAACGGCCGGACTCGGGTGACGGCGTCACGTACCCTGATGGCGTGTCCGGCGCCAACTCTGCTCGAGAAGGCGCCGCCGTCGTCACGGCAACGGGGAATTCCGTGACGGCGACGACGCAGATGTCTCGCTCGACGGGCGCCTACGGAGCCGCGTCGCCCAAGGGCGCCTAGCCGTAGCCTCCGCCACCCGACGTCGTGGTGGTGGTCGCGGAGTTGGCGGCGGTCTTCGAGGTGGTCGCCGCCGTCCTGGCCGAAGCGTTGGTGAGGTGCCAGGTGCCGCCGTCAGCGACGATCCCCTGGCCGTTCACCTGGCTCGGTCCGCTGTCGCCGGAGAAGGTGTAGACCGGAAAGCCGTTGTAGGTGACCTGCTTCATCGTGACGGAGCGCTTGATGAAGCCGATCCTGCCCACCACCCCGGTGCCGATCGACACCGACGTGACCGAGGACTTCACGAGCAGCGGGGGCCAGATCGGCGTGCAGGCGGACTTGCAGTGCAGCGTGCCGCCCTTCTCGACGGAGAGCACGTACAGGGTGTGGCGCTTCGCGTTCGCGAGAATCCCCGAATAGGGCTTCACGGTGATCTTCTGCAGTTGGGAACCTGTGGCGCCGGCCAGCGTCAACGGGGCGAACAACGCGACGGCGCCGACCAGCGAGGCGATCGCGGTGTGGCGTGCCCAGCTGATCCTGGTCACTCCCGGGCTCGTCAAGGCAACGGTAGGACTGTTCATGATGCACCCTCCTTGGGGTCGGATGGCGTCGAGCCCATCATTGGTAGTACGGATGAGACCGGCATCGAGATTGCCACTACGACCACCGTCGCGCCGACGGGCTCCACTTGGTGTCCGCGAGGCGAGCGACGACCGTCCCGCTCGTGGTGGTCAGCTCTATTCCCCGAACTGAAGAGATCGACACCGGCAGTGCAGTGCCCCAGTCCCCCTTGCCGCCGACCAGGGTGAAGGTCCCCACGAAGGCCCGCTCGCCGCTCTTCGTGATCACGACGCAGCGCACGAGGCCCGGGGCAGTCGGAGCATTGACGGTGACGAACATCCACGACGGCTGGCCGGTGTAGGCGTAGACGAGCCCGACGTCGTGGCCCGCGGCTTGCAAGGATCGCTGCTCCATCGTTCCGACGGCCTGCACCGGCGACGAGGTCGTCACGTGATCGAGCGTCCAGCCGACGCCGAAGGCGAGCGCCACGACGGCCGCCGCCGCCGAGAGCCACGCCGGACTGGTCCGACGCCGAGCAATGACCGCGGGGCGTGACGCGCGGATCCGCTCGATCACCCTCGACTCGAAGCCGACGGGCGGCTCGGCCCCGGCCGGGACGTGCAGGAGGGCGTCGACGGTGGCGGTGAGCTCGGCCATCTCCGCGGCGCACTCCTCGCATCCCTCGACGTGGGCGAGGAGCTCGGCCCGGGCCCGTCCGTCGAGGATGCCGAGGGTGTGCTCGGCCAGGTCCGCCTTGTACTCGTCGTGCGAGCGAATGT
>JAYSQJ010000149.1:0-5919 GCA_043721635.1 Acidimicrobiales bacterium
TCATCGCCATGCGGCCAAAGGTCTCGCGAATATCGCGCGCGGCCGCGAGCGGGTCCGGGTTGCCTCCGGGACCTTCCGGATTCACGTAGATGAGGCCCATCTGCACGGCGGCGAGAGGGCTGTCGAGCTGCCGCTCGGCTTTGTAGCGGTCGTCAGCGAGCCACTTGCCCTCGGTGCCCCAGTTGACCTCCGTCGGCTCCCAGACATCCTCGCGGCCGCCGCCGAAGCCGAACGTCTTGAACCCCATCGACTCCAGGGCGCAGTTGCCGGTGAGGACCATCAAGTCGGCCCATGAGATCTTCCGGCCGTACTTCTTCTTGACCGGCCACAGCAGTCGTCGCGCCTTGTCGAGGTTCACGTTGTCCGGCCAACTGTTCAGCGGTGCGAAGCGCTGGTCGCCGGAGCCCGCGCCGCCGCGGCCGTCGCTGATGCGGTACGTGCCCGCACTGTGCCACGCCATGCGAATGAACAAGGGCCCGTAGTGGCCGTAGTCGGAGGGCCACCAGTCTTGCGACGTCGTCATCAACTCCATGACGTCCTTCTTCACGGCATCCATGTCGAGACTCTCGAACTCGTTGGCGTAATCGAAGTCGTCGTCCATGGGGTCGGCCATGAGCGAGTTGTGAGTGAGCTTCTTCAGGTTCAACTGATTGGGCCACCAGTCGCGGTTCGAAGGTCCCTCGCCCGATACCGGGCACTTACTTTTGTTCTCCATAGTTTCCTCCTCTGGCGCTATCACCAACCGTGCGTAACTCTAATGATTCTCGGCCAATTTGATGCGTCGCAACCTTTGAGTTGCGCTTTTCCGCTGGCTCCGATGTCGACATGTGAGACTGGCTGACCCTTGTCGATTGAGGAATCTGCTTCTCGCAGTCTCTTCTCGCGAAATTCTTCGGCGTCCCGATTCTATGGGGAACACCGATAAAGTGATCGCTCACGGGGTGCAAGCATGAATACGGACATGAACTTCCAAGGACTACGGCGCTACAACTTGTGGGCGGGCGTTCTACATACCATCTCCTTCATCGTCATCATCGCACTAGCGAACGGCTTCGGTCTGCCGGTCACGGCCAACTACATGGCGGGGCCCCCAGGTACGTCGAAGCACCAACTTGTGGTGTTCGGTCACGTTTCGATGGCTTTGCTCGTCGCCACCTTCTTCGCCCTCTCAGCTCTCGCCCACTTCGCCATCGCCGGGCCACGGTGGGCGAGCTACGTCGCGCGCCTCTCCAGACAACAAAACCCCTACCGGTGGGTCGAGTACTCACTGAGTTCATCGATAATGATTTTCGCGGTTGCCCAGCTGACGGGCATCGAAGACGTTGCCGCCCTGGTCGCTTTGGTGGGGGTCAACGCCGCAATGATCGGATTTGGGTGGATGCAAGAGAAGTACGAGACGCCCGGTACCGGAATGGAACCTTTCTGGCTGGGCTGTGCGGCCGGCGTGGTTCCTTGGGTGGCCATCGGCATCTACCTCTTCGCACCGGGCGCTTCCAATCACGCCCCGGGTTTCGTCTACGGGATCTACTTCTCACTGTTCGTTTTCTTCAACTGCTTCGCCCTCGTGCAGTACCTGCAATACAAGCGCGTTGGCAGATTCGCGAACTATGTGGTTGGTGAGCGCCTCTATATCACCCTCAGCTTTGTCGCGAAGTCGCTGCTGGCCTGGCAGATCTTTGCCGCAACGTTGGCGGGCGCCGGACACTAGAAATCTAGGTGCCGGCCGTGGTGGAAGCGGCGCTGGGCGCACCCTTGAGACTGGAGTGGGGTCCGGCGTTGCGGCGGTTCGATCAGGTGCGACGGGCAAGCGCACGCGGCCCGGGATCCACCAAATCGCACCCATTGGCGTCAAGGCGATGGCCACATCAGCTAATGGAAGGTTCGACCGAAAGTCTTAGTCGATTTTGTGCGAATGCCTCGTGGTGGGGCTAGTAAGAATCGAACTTACGACCTCGTCATTATCAGTGACGCGCTCTAACCGACTGAGCTATAGCCCCGCAGGGGTACCAATCTACACCAGCGTGATGAACGTCCTAGAGGACCGTTTCGTCCCAGAGCTTCGCTGCGATCGACTGACTCGCCGTCGCGAGGAGAGTGCCAGAGCGGCTCCACATGAAGGCTGTGCCTTGCGCGAAGCCCCCCGCGAGCGCGTGCATATGGATCTCGCACAGCACCCACTCGGTGGGCTCGAGCGTCGCCACGCGGATCGTGTTGTCGAGGCTGCGCCCCATGGTGTTGACGCCGAGGGGCTGCGTGACGCCACCGGCCACGTAGTCGCCGAATATCGCCAGCGTCGCCGCCGACGGGTCGAAGTGACCGGGGACCCGCGACCACAGGGCCGAGACCGGCGAACCGGGAGTGCCGTCGATCTGGTCGAACGATCGACCGATCGCGATGCGCGACTCGAGATGGTTGAAGATCGAGGTCGCGAATCGCTTGGGCATCACGCGGGCAGGACAGTCCTCGGGGTCGGGCACGTCGGGCATCGTGACCCAGGGAGTGGACGAGGAGAGCTCGCCGGTGCCCAGCGCCGCGTTCACCGTGAGGATCTCGCGACCCTCGGCATAGGTGATGGCGCGGGCCTGGGTCACCCGGTTCCCGACGACGGCGAGGTCGGTCTGCACGGTGACCGTGGCCCCGAGCGGCGCGTAGGAGAGGTATTGGGCCGTCGCCCAGATGACGGGTCGCTGGCTAGCCTCCTCGAGGGCCACCAGTCCCGAGGCCAGCCCGCAGCCACCGAACAGGAACTTGCCCGGTGTGATGAGGCGCTCGGTCACCTCAAAGCCCCAGGTTTTGTCGCCGGTGCGCGCCATGCCCATAAAGTGCTTTGCGTCCACGAACGCGAAGGCTACCGGACGGACCATTCGCGGCCGACTGAACGTCAGTGCGCGAGTACGCGATACAGCGGGCAGACTTGACGGGTGATAGATCCCCGTTTCGTGTACCTGGCACCGTTGCTGTCGGTCTTCGGCGCGTCGAGCTACGTCCGCGACACGTTGCGCGGCGTCACGTCACCCAATCGGGTCACGTGGTCGCTATGGGGTCTCGAGGGAATCCTCGGCTTCGCCGTCGAGATCCAACAGCACATTGGTCTGGCGTCGATCACGACGTTGATGCTGGGACTGGTCCCCGTCGTCGTCGTGGCCGTCTCGTTCCGCAACCCTCATGGCGTCTGGAGGATCAGCACGTTCGATATCGTCTGCGGATCGATCTCGCTCGCCGGCCTGGCCTTCTGGGGCTTCGTCAACCAGCCGACCATCGCGCTGATCAGCTTCGTCGCCGCGGACCAGGTGGCCGCACTGCCCACGATCCGCAAGTCGTGGATCGCCCCGGGCAGCGAGTCGCCGCGAGTCTTTCTCATGGGCGTTTTGAGTTGCGGCATCACCCTCTTGACGTTGAAGTCGGCGACGACGGCCGGCGTGCTCTTTCCGGGCAGTATTTTGGTGGGGGACCTCGCCCTCTGGCTGCTCATCGTGACCAGGGCCGGGCCACGGTTCCGGGATGAGCACATGGGCACATCGACAGCGACGGCCTTCTAGGTGATGTCCTCATCGATCCCGACGCTCGGCGAGGCGAAGGCCAAGGGACGGGCCCTGCGCGAGCAACATCCCCGGACCACACTCGGAGGTCTCGTTGCGCGCCCTGCCTCTTATGACCCGGTCGGTCGACTCATCTGGCAGGGCGAGTCGCGGGTTGACGACCTGGTATCGCTTCGCTATCACCGAATGCTCGCGAGCCCGATTGCGTTTTACCGTGGCACGGCGCTCTTGATGGCGGAGGACCTCGCACGGGGATACAGTACCTCGCTCGAAGTGCAGATCTGCGGCGACGCCCACTTGGCCAACTTCAACCTCTTCTCCTCACCCGAGCGACACCAGGTCTTTGACGTGAACGACTTCGACGAGACCGACGTCGGACCCTTCGAGTGGGACGTCAAGCGTCTCGTGGCGTCGCTCGCCATCGCGTCGTCGCACCTGGGCCACAGCGCCGAGCAGCAAGAGACGATCGCCCTGTCCGCGGCGCGCGAGTATCGGCTCTCCATGCGCCGGTTCGCCGAGGAGACGCGACTTGGAATCTGGTACGCGTCACTCGACGTCGGCTCGATCATCTCGACTCTCGGAGGGTTCTTCACCGAGAGCGAGATGCGCCGGGTCGGGACCCTGGTCGGTCACGCGAGCGAGGCGGACACTGCCAAGGCCTTCGAGAAATTGGTCGTCGACACCGAGAGCGGCCCGCGCATCGTGTCCGACCCGCCGCTGCTGGTGCCACTGGCGGAGCTCTCCGACGAGGCCCACCTGACCTCGGCGGACGTCGAGGTGATCCTTAAGGGCTACGCCGCGACGCTCAGCAGCGACCGCAGGGCGCTGCTCGCCCAGTTCACCCCAGTCGACGCCGCGCGCAAGGTCGTCGGCGTCGGTTCGGTCGGCACCGACTGCTACGCGGTGCTGCTCGTAGGTCGCGACGTCGACGATCCCTTCTTCCTCCAGATCAAGCAGGCGACGACGTCGGTCGTCGCCACCGCGCTCAAACGTGCCGCCACGACGCCAGCCGGCGAACGGGTGGTGCAGGGCCAACGATTGATGCAGGCGACGTCGGACGTGTTCCTCGGTTGGGACACGTTGAAGGGCCCGACGTCGGATCGCCACTACTACGTCCGCCAGCTCTACGACAACAAGTCCTCGATCGCCATTGACCACCTCGACGAGTCGCTGCTGGTCACCTACGGCCGCGTCTGCGCGTGGGTGCTCGCTCGGGCCCACGCCCGCAGCGGCCGCGGCGCCGAGATCGCCGGCTACCTGGGCAAGTCCGACGTCGCGGACACGGCGCTCGCCAGCTTCGCGGCCGCCTACCGCGACCGGACTCTGGAGGACTACAGGGCGCTCCAGCGCGCCGCCAGCGAAGGACGAATTGCCGTAGCGAAGTGACGTCGTTGTTGCCCTTCCGCTGGCACGTGGTCGAGTTGCTCGCACTGGTCGCCGCACTGGTCGCCCATCGTCGTGGCGTGAAGTCCTCCCGTGAACGGCGACTCGCGCTGGTGGCCCTTTCGTCACTGGCGCTGCTCGTCGGGTGGCCGATCGGCGACCTGGCCGCGTCGGTCTCGATCTCGGTGGCGACGGGCCAGCGTCTCGTCATCATGCTGCTCGTGGCGCCGTTGCTGCTGATGAGCCTTCCGACGTACCTGCTCGCCCGGGTCACTCGTCCGGAGCCAGTTGACGCGGTGATGCGCGTCGTCGCCCATCCCGGCGCGGCGATCGCGCTGGTTACGTTGCTCGGCACGGCGACACTGAGCGCGCAGGCGGTCGACTGGGGAGCGACGTCGGCCCTGGGGCGCGACGTCGTATTGCTGGTGGTACTGGCGGCCGGCGTCATTCTCTGGATACCGGCCCTCGCCGCCATGCCCGGCACGAGGCACCTGTCGCCGATGGCGAGGGCCGGCTACGTCTTCGCCTCGTCGCTCGTCGTCACCAGCTTCTCGTTCGTGTGGATCTTCGCCCGCCATCCCCTCTACGCCGAACTGCGTCACCAGTATGCGCTGATGCACGTGACGCCGCTGTTCGACCAGCAGTTCGCCGGGTTCGTGGCAAAGTTCGGCGCCTACGTCCCGATGTGGGTCGTGTCCTTCACGATCTTCTCCCGGGCCGAGGAGCTGGGAGTCCCCATCGAGGAGACGCCCCTGCACTGGGCCGACGTCGAGCGTGCGATGCTGCGCGTCGATCGGCAACGGGCTCGAGCGGCCCGTCGGCGCCGCCCCGAGCAAGACGACACTGGGTAGAATGGTGTTTCTCGGGGATGTAGCTCAGTTGGTAGAGCGCGGGCTTTGCAAGCCTGAGGTCGTGGGTTCGATCCCCATCGTCTCCACGAAAGTTCCCGCCATGCTCGCCGAGTCGAATCAATGGTGACCTTGAAAAGACGAGGAGC
>JAYSQJ010000150.1:0-2987 GCA_043721635.1 Acidimicrobiales bacterium
CGGCCATTCTCCATCACGTAGCCGCGGTCGGCGATGCGAAGGGCCTGGCTGGCGTTCTGCTCCACGAGGAAGACCGTCGTGCCGCTGTCGCGGATCTCGCCGATGATCCGGAAGATCGTCGCGACGATCATCGGTGCGAGCCCCATTGACGGCTCGTCGAGCAGCAGCAGGCGGGGCTGACTCATCAGGGCTCGCGCGATCGCCAACATCTGCTGCTCGCCGCCCGAAAGGTTCCCGCCGATCTGCTTCCGCCGGTCCTTCAGGATCGGGAAGGTCTCGTACATCCGCTCCATGTCGTCGCTGAAGGATCCCTTGCGATTGAACGCGCCCATCTCGAGGTTCTCCTCGACCGACATTGAGGGGAAGATACGCCGCCCCTCGGGGACGTGGCTGATCCCCAGGGTGGTGAAGTCGTGGGCTTTGGTGAACGTCACGTCCTGGTCCTCAAAGGTGATCGAGCCGCTGGTTGGAGCGTGCAGGCCCGACAGCATCCGCAACGTCGTCGTCTTGCCCGCGCCGTTGGCTCCGAGCAGGGTCACGATCTCGCCCTGCTCGACGTTGAAGGTGATGCCGTGCAGCGCGGTGATTGCTCCGTAGCGAACGACGGCGTCTTGGACCTTGAGCATCGCTTAGGCGCCCTTCTGCTCTTCAGCGGGCGAACCGAGGTAGGCCTCCACGACGGCGTCGTTATTCCGGATCTCCTCGGGCGTTCCCTGGGCGATCACACTGCCGAAGTTCAGCACGTAGAGGCGCTCGGCCAACGCCATCACGAGCTTCATGTCGTGCTCGATGAGCAGGATCGACACGCCCATCTGGTCGCGGACCTTGCGGATCAAGTCGGTGAGCTGGACCTTCTCCGAGGGGTTGGTCCCCGCGGCCGGCTCGTCGAGCAAGAGAACCTGGGGGTTGGTCGCCAGTCCGCGGGCGATCTCCAGGCGACGGCGGTCCCCGTAGGAGAGGGAGGCCGAAATGACGTTGGACTTCTCGCGCAGTCCGACGAAGTCGAGCAACTCGAAGGTGCGCGCGTCCGACTCCTTCTCGCCGCGCCTCGTCGCAGGGCCTTTCAGCATCGCCCCGACGACGCCCAAGCCCCGGTGCGACTCAGCACCAATCTTCACGTTCTCGAACGCGGTCAGCGCGCTGAACATCCTCGACGCCTGGAAGGTCCGCGCGATCCCGGCGGTGCTGACGCGATGGGGCTTTCGTCCGATGATTGAGATCGGATTGGCGTCGAGTCCGGTGAAGGTGATGGTGCCCTTTTGGGGCTGATAGACGCCCGTGAGCGAGTTGAACAGCGACGTCTTACCGGCCCCGTTGGGCCCGATGACCGCAAGAATCTCCCCGCGGTTCTGGAAGAGGCTGACGTCGTTCAGTGAGATTACGCCGCCGAAGCGCAGGCTCACGTTCTCGACGTCGAAGATCTTGTCGGATGTCACGGGATGTCCCCCGTGAGGAGCTCGTCCAGGTGTCCCTCGTGCATCTGCTCCGAAAGCGTGATCTCGCGCTTTCGACGTTTCGACGGCGCCAGTCCCGCCGGTCGGAAGATCATCATTACGACGAGCAAGGCGCCAAGGTAGATGTAGAGGTCCGATGCTTGGTAGCCCGCCGGCGGCGAGTGCAGGAGGAACGAGAACCCCGTCTGGATGATGATGGCGCCGAGCACCACGCCGAAGATCGAGCCCATGCCGCCAAAGATGACCAGCACCAGGACGTTAATTGAGAAGGCCAGGGTGAAGCTCGCTGGGAAGATGTAGTTCGACTGCGAGGCCGTGACGACGCCGGCGAACCCGGCGGTCGAAGCGCCAATGGCGAAGGCCATCACCTTGTACTTCAGCGGATTGATCCCGACCGACTCCGCGGCGACCTCGTCCTCGCGGATCGCCGTCCAGGCCCGCCCGACCCGGGAGTGCTCGAGCAGCGAAAAGGCCATGAGGAAGATGACGATGAAGACAAGGGTCAGGTAGTAGTACGGCACCGGAGTGAGGCCCCAGGCGTACTTGATCGGTCCGATATGCAACGAGGGGTGGGGCACGAGCTTCGAGCCCTGAGACCCGCCAGTGATCCCGTAGAGGTTGTTGGCGAAGATGGTCACGATCTCCCCGAAGCCGAGCGTCACGATCGCGAGGTAGTCGCCCCGCAAACGTAGCGTCGGCGCGCCCAGGATGACGCCGGCGATCATCACGATGAAGATCGCGATCGGAATTGCCCAGAAGGGATCCATATGAATGTTGAACGGCGGCGGTGCGGGCAAAGCGCCCGTCACCCAAGCGGTGGTGTAGGCGCCGATCGCGTAGAACGCAACGAAGCCGAGGTCCAAGAGGCCCGCGAAGCCGACCACTACGTTCAGTCCGATTGCGAGCAGCACGTAGACACCGATCTGCTCAACCATCGCCGCCTGCCAGAACGGGTCGGTCTCGACGTGGGGAAGGATTATCGCGATTACGAGCAGGGTCAGGGCCAGGGCCCCACGCACGGTTCGCTTTTGGATCGCCGCGCGAGGCAGGGCGAGGGCGCGACCGGCGCCGCCCTTGAACTGCTTGCCACGCGAGAGCCAGAGCGTCCACACTCCCCACATCGCGAGCGCGATAACGAGGAACGGCATCCAGCGCTGTCCTCTGAAGATCCCAAAAAACGACGACGACTCGGTGAATGAGCCCGTGAGGCCGGCGGTCGGCGTCAAAGTGCTCCCGGGCGGGCCGGTCATCAACTCGAGGATGGCAATGGCCGCGACCGAACTGAACAGCCGCCGCACGACGGACTGGGTGAGTAACTTTCGCATCAGGCGGCCCTCCCCAGGCGCTCGCCGAGGATACCAGTCGGTCGGAACAAGAGGACCGCGACGAGGATGCCGAAGGCGACGACGTCGATGTAGGCCGCCTGCACGAAGACGACGGAGAGGCTCTCGGCGATGCCCAGGAGCAGCCCGCCGATCATGGCGCCGCGAAGGTTGCCGATGCCCCCCAGGACCGCCGCGGTGAAGGCCTTCA
>JAYSQJ010000151.1:0-2846 GCA_043721635.1 Acidimicrobiales bacterium
GACGCAATCACCTAGAATTTCTGCAGCGAAGGTTGTCGGTCCCGGTTCCTCGGCGGTGCCGGCGCCCCACCAAACACCGAGTTAGGACGTAAGGCCACCCATGAGCAAGCAGCACACCAGCGTCCGTTCCTACGGCGTCCTCATCGACCAGGACCGCGTCGCGCTCGTGCGCTCGTCCAACCCGCGCCACACCCCCGCGCTCTGGTGGCTACCCGGTGGGGGTATCGACTTCGGCGAGGCGCCCGAGGACACGCTCGTGCGCGAGATCCGAGAGGAGACCGGCCTCGAGGTCGCAAGTCCCCGCCTGCTCGGCGTCACGAGCGACGTGCGCCGGCGCGACAACGGTGACCGCATCCACACCGTGCGCATCGTGTTCACGGTTGCGCTCGCCGGCGGCGAGCTGCGCCACGAGGTGCACGGCACCACCGACCACGCCAGCTGGTTCGCGCTCGCCGACCTCGCCGAGATGAACGTCGCGGACTACGCCCGCGCCGCCATTGAGTCCGCTCAGGGGAAGTAGAGCCGGGGCATCTCTCGCTTGAGGAACTTGCCGGCCGCGTTGCGCGGCAGCGACTCACGGGTGAAGGCCGCGCGCGTCGGGATCTTGAAGCTGGCGAGACGCGCGGTCAGATGCCCGTGCAGCCCGTCGAAGTCGAGGTCCGCGCCGTCGCGCAGCATCACCACGGCGGCGACCTCCTCGCCGAGACGCTCGTCGGGCAGCCCGATCACCGCGGCCTCGTAAACGGCCTCGTGCTCGTAGATCGCGGACTCGACCTCGGCGCAGTAGACGTTCTCTCCGGCGCGCAGGATCATGTCCTTCAGCCGGTCCTCGACGTAGAGGAAGCCCTCGTCGTCGATGTGGCCGAGGTCGCCGGTGCGCAGCCAACCGTCCACGATGGTCTCGGCCGTCGCCTCGGGCTTCTCCCAGTAGCCCCGGATCAAGGTCGGCGACTTCATCCAGATCTCGCCGCTCTCGTTTTGCGCCAGCGACCGCAGCGCCTCGTCGCGGATCTCGACGTCCATGACGATGGTCGGCACGCGGCCCGTGGAGAGCGGATGGCTGAGGTAGTCCTCGCCGTAGTTGCCCGGGCCGTAGGCGTTGGTCTCGGTCATGCCGTAGCCGAGCGTGGGGTGGCCCTGCTTGAACGAGCCCTCCACCCGGGCCACCAGCGTCGGTGGGGCCGGCGCCCCGCCGCCGCCGACGGCGCTGAGCGATGACGTGTCGTACTGGGCGAAGTTGGGGTTCTCCAGGAGGTCCCAGGCCTGGGTGGGCACGCCCACGAAGTTCGTGACCTGGTGGCGCTCGATGAGCTCGAGGGCGCGCTCGGGCTCCCAGCGGTACATCATGACCAGCTTCAGGTGCAGCGTGAAGCACGACATCATGACCGGCACGCAGCCGGTGACGTGAAAGAGCGGCACGATCAGGATGAAACAGGCCGGAAGGCCGTCGCTCTCGTCAACGGCGCCTCGGCGCACCGCCTGGACCGTGCCACTCGCCGAGAACGACATGATCGATTGGCAGATCGACCCGTGGGTCGCGACCGCGCCCTTGGGGAACCCGGTCGTGCCCGAGGTGTAGAGGATCGTGGCGTCGCTATCGGGGCCGATCGCAACTTCGGGCATCGAGGCGCCGCGCACGACCACGTCGTGCCAGTGCTCGACGCCGTGCTCGAGCGGTTCGAGCTCGTCGAGTCGCACGCCCAGCATCGCGACCCCCGCGCGCCGACAGGGACCGGCCGCACGCTCGACGCGCTCGGAGTCCGCGATCAGCACCGTCAGGCCCGAGTCACCGATGGCGTACTCCAGCTCCTCCTCGGTCCACCAGGCGTTGAGCGATACCGAGATCGCCCCGACCGACAAGATGGCGGCGAACGAGACGATCCACTCGGGGTAGTTGCGCATCGCAATACCGACCCGGTCGCCCACCTTCACGCCGTAGTGGTGCACTAGGGCGTGGCCGAGGGCGTCGACCTCCACCATCGTTCGTGCGAAGGTCCACTCCTCGTCCTCGTAGACGAGGAAGGTCTCGTCGAGGCCGCGCGCGGTGTTAAAGATGTCGCGCAGGCTCGGGGGCGAGTTCTTGAACTCCCGGTTGGTGACTCCGCCGCGTTCGACCTGCACCACCTCGAAGAACTGGCCGGGCGCGCCGACCGCCGCGATGGCCTCTGGGACACTCAACGCCACGAACCCCTCCTCATTGTCCCCGAATCCTACGCAACGGACCTCGGGGCCTTGGATTCATTGCTAGACCGGAGCGGTGACCCCCGACGCCCCAGCATTTCACGACGGGCGCTGATGCGACTCGCCGTGCACGTGCACCCCGGATCGAAGGTCCCGTCCGTCGGCGGCTCGTACGCCGGTGCGCTGAGCGTCCACGTGCGCGCCCGGGCTGTCGACGGGGCAGCAACCGCTGAGGTGCTGGCGGCCGTGGCGGCCGCCTTCGGCGTGCGCGCCGGCCAAGTCGGCCTCGTGCGCGGCGCCACCTCGCGCGACAAGACGCTGTCGATTGAAGGCGACGACGTGGCGCTGGCGGGACGCCTCGAGCAGCTCACGGGGTCGGGCGAGGCGCGCCTCCGCGGTTAGATTCGACGTAGCAGTCGTTCTTCGAAAGGACCCCCCATGCTCGGCGCTGGCTACCCACTACTCGACGTCTTCTTCTCGACGCTCTACTTCGTCCTGTTCATCTTCTGGATCATGCTGGTCTTTCACATCTTCCAGGACGTCTTTCGCAGCCACGACCTGGCCGGCGCGGGCAAGGCCCTCTGGGTGCTCTTCATCCTGGTCCTGCCGCTGGTCGGATGCCTCGTCTACCTCGTGGCCCGCGGCGGCTCCATGCACGAGCGCCA
>JAYSQJ010000152.1:0-14938 GCA_043721635.1 Acidimicrobiales bacterium
ATCGGGTGGTACAACGTCACCAAGGCCGCGGTCATTCATCTCACGAAGCAGTTGGCGTGGGAGCTGAGTCCCGGAGTGCGGGTGAACGCAATCGCGCCTGGTCTCGTGCGCACCGACCTGGCTCGAAAACTCTGGGAGGAGCGTGAGCCCGAGATTGCTTTGCGTATTCCGTTACGTCGAATCGGTGAGCCCGAGGACATCGCGGCGATGGCGTTGGTGCTCGTCAGCGACGAGTCGTCGTGGATCACCGGACAGACGATCGTCATCGACGGTGGTTCGACCAACCAGCCCCTGGGTGGCGTGGGCTAAAAGAGGTCGGCCAGATCCGCTCGGCGGATCTTCCCATTGCCGGTTCGCGGAATGGCCGCCACGTAGCGGATCTCCTTGGGTTTGGCCCAGGGTCCGATGCGCTCCGCGGCGAGCGCACGGATTGCGTCATCGACATCCGATCCGTCACCGACCACGAGTGCAACGACCCGTTGGCCCCATTCAGGGTCCTCGACGCCAGTGACCGCGACGTCGCGCACGCCCGGCAACGTGGTGAGGACCGCTTCGAGGTCTTCGGGCCAGAGCTTCTCGGCGCCGGTGTTGACGACGAATCTCAGGCGACCGTGCACGGACACCCTCCCGTCGATGACGTCGCCACCGTCGCCGGTAGGGAACCAGTCGTCGCGGCCATCGGGGCCTACGACCGCCGGTCGGACCGAGTTGCGGTAGGAGCGAAAGAGCGTGGGCGAACGAACGCACAACTCGCCGCCGACGCTGGCGACGTCGACGCCCGCAAGCGCCAGGCCGTCGTGGACGATGCCCGAGCCCGTCTCGGTCATGCCCCAGGTCGCAATGACGTTGCCCGGTCGGTCCATCGGGGGGCGCGCGCCGCCCAGCAGCACCGTCGCGAAGCCGCTGACGTCGTGTCGGGCTAGCTGCGTGCGCACGACCGACACGTGGGTGGCGCCGCGCGACGGCGCCGAGTCGAGGTCCTCGGGATCGCCCCAGAGCAGTTCGGCGCCGCCCATGATGGCACGCAGCAGCACGGCGAGCCCGCCAATGTGGTTGGGCGGCAGGCACGGGTACCAGACCGGCCGGTCGGCGCTTCGCGGCGTTGCCCGGGTCAGCGCCGCGCTCGCCGCCAGCGCCTCCCAACTCAACTCGGCGGCCTTCGCCGGGCCGCTCGAGCCCGACGTCAGCATGACCAGGCCGATCTCGTCGTCGACGGGCGCGCCCGGGAGTGAGTAGAGGCCGTTGTCGCTCAGCACGGCCGTCGCCCCGAGGAGTTCGAGCTCCACGGTGCGACGGCGAGCCGAGAGGCGTCGATCGAGCACGCAGAAGGCCTCGCCGGAGTCGACCCGGTCGCGAATGGCCCGCTCGAGGTCCGGACCGAGCTCGAAATCGAGCGCGACTAAGGGGTTCACGAAACCAGACTAGATGTTTAGGAACTAGGTTGATCCCATGGGGGGTGGTACGCGTGGCTTCACTGCGTCACGAACGGAGGATCTCGGCTAGCGCGGACGCCGTGTGGAACGTGGTCCGGCGACCCGAGAGCATCCCCCAATGGTTCCCGGGCGTCGAGTCGTGCACCGTTGACGGTAACCGGCGGGTGCTCACCACCGCCGCGGGCCTCGAGATGCCCGAGGAGATCCTCACCATCGACAACCTGCTGCGCCGTTTCGCGTACCGGGTTACTGCGCCGATGTACCGATTCCACCTAGGCGTGATCGACGTGATCGCGCTGGGCCGGATTGACTCGCTGTGCGTCTATTCGACGACCGCCGAGCCGGACCTGTTGGCGCTATTGATCGACGGGGGAACGGTCGGCGCCCTCGACCAGATTCAGCGCCTCGCCGAAGCGACGACCAGGGAGTAGCCGTGGGCCGAAAGATCCTCTTCATCACCACGGACCAGCAGCGCTACGACACCCTCGGCGCCAACGGCGGCACGCTGGCGCGCACGCCAGTGCTCGACGGGCTCGCCGCGCAGGGCATCCGCTACGAGCGGTGCCAGCCCACGTCGGTCGTCTGCATGCCGTCGCGTGCATCGATGCTGACGGGCCAGTACCCCTCGACCCACGGCGCCTGGATGAACGGGGTGCCGCTCGCCATCAACGCTCCCTCGGTCGCCGAAAACCTGCACGACGCCGGCTACGCGACCGCCCTGATCGGCAAGGCCCACTTCGAGCCCTTCATGGACCCCTTCGGTCGGTTCGCGGAGAACGCGCTCGCCAACCTCGGCGTCCCCACCATCGAGCAGGACTGGTTCGACGGTCGCCGCGGCGTGCACCGGGGCTTCGACTACCTCGAGTTCGCGACCCACGGGGTCATGGGTCCCCTGCACTACGCCAGGTGGATGGCCCGATATCACCCCGAATCGATGGGCGGCTTCTACCGGGTGGTCGACCACGAGCTCAACGTCAGCGCGGTCGGCGGTGGCGATACCGGCGCACCCCAGGTCAAAATGAACGCCGTGCCCCGTGAGTGGTACCACACCGACTGGGTGGCCGATCGCACGATCGACTGGCTCGGCCGCCAGACGAGCGATCGTGACTGGTTCTGCTGGATGAGCTTCCCCGACCCGCATCACCCGTGGGACCCGCCGAGCTCGGAGGTGAGTCGGATTCCGTGGCGCGAGGTGGCACTGCCGGTCAACTATCCCGAGCGCGCGAGCGAGCGCGAGGCGCTGCTCGACGCCAAGGCGCGTCACTGGCGCGCGTGGTACGACGGCCGTCTCGTGAGCAACTACGAGGCACCGGCGAAGTGGGTGCCGGCAACGTTGACCTCCGAGCAGGTCCGCGAGGTGAACGCCCTCAACGCCGTCGAGGTCGAGCTCATCGACGAGGCCATAGGCCGGGTGCTCCAGGTCATTACGGCCCGGGGGTGGGGCGACGACGTCGACGTCATCTTCACCACCGACCACGGCGAGTTGCAGGGTGATTTCGGTCTCTTGTTTAAGGGCCCGTACCACGTCGACGGTCTAATGCGCCTGCCCCTCATCTGGCGCCCGGCGCCCTCGACGAAGCCCCTGCCCAGTGTGGTGCGCGCCCCGGTCAGCCTCGTGTCCCTGGCCGCCACGTTCCTCGCGATCGCGGGCAGGCCGGCCCCGGCGTGGGTGGAGGGCCCGTCGCTGCCCGTCAACGACCACGACGCCCTGGCGCGGTCCTTCGACGCGACGGTGACCGAGTGGGACTCGGCACTCTTCGGGGTGGACGTCCACGTGCGCTCGGTCGTGACGACGGGCCACCTCTACACCGAGTACCGGCCGGGCACGATGCACGACGGCAGCGAGGGTGAGCTCTACGACCTCGCTGACGACCCGCTCCAGCGGATCAACCGCTTCGACGAACCGGCCTACGCCAACGTGCGCGCCACGCTGGCCGAGCGCCTGCGGGCCCACGAGGACCGTCCCGGCGAACGAGCGGTGCCCGGAACGCTGATGGCTCCAGTGTGATGGAACGGTAGCGTGGACGCTATGTCCGAGACCGTCATCCATGGTTCGCCGATCGACCCGGTCGAGGAGTTCCGCTCCTGGCCCCTGCCGAAGTGGGAGCAGCGTGGCGAGTTCGACGACATCATCTTCGAGGTGGCCGAGGGCATGGCCCGCATCACGATCAATCGGCCCGAACGGCGCAACGCCTTTCGGCCCCAGACGATCTTCGAGATGTCCGACGCCTTCGAACGGGCCCGCGACGACACGTCGGTCGGCACGATCATCCTGACCGGCGCCGGTCCCGACGCCTTCTGTTCGGGCGGGGACCAGAAGATCCGCGGCGACGACGGCTACCTGGGCGACGACGACGTCGCGCGCCAGGGCGTCGGGCGACTGAACGTCCTGGACCTGCAGATCCAGATCCGCCGCCTTCCCAAGCCCGTGATTGCCCAGATCGCCGGCTACGCGATCGGCGGCGGTCACATCCTTCATCTGGTGTGCGATCTGTCCATCGCCGCGGAAAACGCCCGCTTCGGCCAGACCGGCCCCCGGGTTGGCTCGTTCGACGGCGGCTACGGCTCGTCGCTGCTGGCGCGCTCCATTGGCGTGAAGCGCGCCAAGGAGGTGTGGTTCCTCTGTCGCCAGTACGACGCGCGCCAGGCACTCGACTGGGGACTCGTCAACACCGTCGTCGCCCTCGCGGACCTCGAGCGTGAGACGGTCGCGTGGTGCCGCCAGATGCTGACACTTTCACCTATCGCGCTGCGGATGCTGAAGGCCGGCTTCAACGCCGCCGAGGACGGCCTGGCCGGCGTCCAGCAGCTCGCCGGTGACGCCACGATGCTGTACTACATGTCCGAGGAGGGCCGGGAGGGTCGCGACGCTTTCGTTGAGCATCGTAAGCCGGACTTCTCGAAGTTCCCCAAGCGTCCATGACCGCGGCTCCCGGGCCGCTTCGTCGCTGGCTGCTCGCGGCTCGTCCGCGCACGCTGCCCGCCGCCGCCATCCCGGTCGTGGTCGGCACGGCGCTCATTCGGCCCGAGTCGTTCAACTGGCTGAACTCGGGTCTGTGCATCGTGGTGGCGCTCGCCCTGCAGATCGGCACCAATTACGCCAACGACTACTCCGACGGCGTGCGCGGCACCGACGAGGTGCGCGTCGGGCCCTTCCGTCTTACCGCGTCGAAGCTGGTCGTGGCCCGACGGGTGCGCGACGTCGCCTTCGTGTGGTTCTTCGTTGGGGCGCTCGCGGGCCTCGTGCTCGCGTCGCGCACGTCGTGGTGGTTGGTCGCGGTCGGGGCGAGCGCGATCCTCGCCGGCTGGCTCTACACCGGCGGTCCGAGGCCCTACGGGTACCTCGGCCTCGGTGAGCTGTTCGTCTTCGTGTACTTCGGGATCGTGGCCACGGTCGGCACGGCCTACGTGCAGCACCTCTCGGTCCCGACGCGGGCGTGGTGGCTCGGGGTCGCGACCGGCTTCATGGCGTGTGCGCTGCTGGAGGCGAACAACCTGCGCGACGTGCAGGGCGACCGCGCGGCGGGCAAGCGGACGTTGGCGGCTCGCCTCGGCCGAGAACGTGCCTCGGCCCTCTATCTGGCCTGCGTGGTGGGCGCGCTCGTGGGGATCGCGGGGGCCGGACACTACGTGGTCAGCCTGGTGGCCCTGGTCACGTACGTGCCGGCCCTGCGGCTGGCTTACTCGGACCTCAACGGGCGAGAGCTGCTACCGATGCTCAAGTACTCGGCCCGATCGCAACTCCAGGTTGGCGCGCTGCTGGCTATCGTGCTGGCGCTCAGAATCGGGCTGTGAACTCCTCAATCGCGCGGGCGGTGAGCTCGGGACGCTCGAGGTGGGTGGCGTGATGGGCGCTGGCGACGACTCCCAGCGCGCCACGGGCGACGCCCTCGGCGATCGCCGCGGCCTCGATCAGGAACTTGTCGTCCTCCTCGCCCGCGAGCGCGAAGGTGGGGACGTCGAGCGTCGCCAGTCGGTCCCCGAGCCACTCCTGGGTGCCGGTGCCCGAACGGCGAAGGGAGGAGGCCAGTCCGTGCGGGTCCGAGCTGCGCGCTCGACGCTCCAGCGGATCCAACGGCAGGCTGGCGAACATCGGCTGGGCCAGCCACTCGTCGAGGAAGACCGACGTGCCGACCGCCTCGACTCGGTCGGCGAGGGCCTCGTCGCTCAGTCGTCGCAGTGCCCGTTGGTCGAGGTCCTCGATGCCGCGTGACGCACCGAGCAGCACGACCTGGCGGACCCTGGCGGGGTGGGCCAACGCGAAGTGCAGGGCCACGCGTGCACCGAGCGAGTAGCCCCCGAGGACGAAGGGCTGATCCGGCAGCGTCTCGGCGAGCAGGTCGGCCGTCTCGCCCAGCGAGGCCGTGATTCGCGCATTCTCGCCGTGTCCCGGTAGGTCGAGCGTCAACAGCTCGTAGGTTCCTGCCAGAATGGAGCGGAACTGAAGGGCCGAGTCCCTGGTTTGGGTGAATCCGTGCAGCCACACGAAGGTGGGACCCGAGCCGTGGCGTTGGAGACCGAGGAGCGACATTGTCACAGAGCGTACCGAGCGCGAGCGCGGTCCAGGCGACGTTCGCGGCGACGCTGTTCGACGAATGGATCCGTCACGGCCTGGCCGACGTCGTCGTATGCCCGGGCTCTCGATCCACGCCGCTGGTGCTGGCCTGCGCCGCGCGAAGCGAGCTGACGATCCACGTGCGCATTGACGAGCGCAGTGCCGGGTTCTTCGCCCTCGGCCGGGCGCTCGCGACGAAGCGGCCCGTCGCGATCGTCGTCACCAGTGGCACCGCGGCCGCCGAGCTGCACGCCTGCGTTGCCGAGGCCGACCAGGCGTACGTGCCGCTGCTCGTGCTGACGGCGGACCGACCCCCCGAGCTGCACGGTGTCGGCGCACCCCAGACGATCGACCAGCACGATCTCTACGCCGACATGGTTCGACGGTCCGAGGTGCCGGGCGTCCCGGTCTTCGCCGCCGCGCCGACCTGGCGCCCCCTCGCCACACGGTTGTGGCGCAGTGCGGTGAACGCCCCGGGCCGGTCGGGGCCGGTCCACTTAAACGCGGCATTCACCGAGTCGCTCATTGGTGAGCCGTTCGCGCTGCCCGCGCCCGTCGACGATCCCCTCGACGAGTGGATCACCCCGAGGGCCGAGATCGATCTGCGGGGCCGTCGCGTGCTCTGCGTCGTCGGCCGGGGCGTCGCCGCCCCGGTCATCGAGGACTGCGTCGCGATGAACTGGGTCGTTCTCGGCGACGCGACCGCGCGGGGCTCACTGCCCTTCTTCGATTCGCTGCTTCGCGTCGACTCCTTCGCCGCCGCCGCCAAGCCTGACGTCGTGGTTCGACTCGGTGGACTGCCCGCATCAAAGGTCCTCCAGGAGCGGCTGCGCTCGTGGAACGTGCGCACGATCGGCTTCCACGGGGCCGGATTCATTTCCGACCCCGACCGACTGGTGAGCGAGTCGGTGGCCGGACTGCCCGAGCGCGACCTCGCGGCGTCCGGTGATCCCGGGTACTTTGAGGTTTGGCGTCGCGCGTCGCACGAGGTGGGCGAGTGGCTGGCCGCCACCGACGGGGTCGACGGTGCGCTCAGTGAGCCCGCCGTTGCTCGCGAGGTCGTGGCGGCGTCCGCACGCCACGCCACGGCCCTCGTGGTCGGTTCGTCGATGCCCGTGCGCGACGTCGAATGGTGGTCGGATTCACGTCAGGCGCCGACATTCTCCAACCGTGGCGTCAACGGCATCGACGGCGTGGTGTCGACGGTGTTCGGCGTGGCGGCCGGGTCGCGCGCCATCGGGTTGATCGGTGACGTCACGATGCTGCACGACGTGTCGGGTCTGGTCGACGGACTCGGCGAAGCGGGCGGCTCCTGTGTGGTCGTGGTCGTCGACAACGGCGGTGGCGGCATCTTCTCCTTCTTACCCCAGTCGACGACCCTCGACCACGAGCCCTTCGAACGACTCTTCGCGACGCCGCGCCCCCACGACCTCGCGGGCATCGCCGCGGCCTTTGGTCACGTCGGCCGAGTGGTTGCGACCCGCGACGAGCTGCGTCGTGCCATCGCGACCGGGCTCGACGCGGGCGGCGTGAGCGTCGTGGTCGCACGCGTGCCCTCGCGAACGCGCAACGTCGTGGTGCACGACGAGTGGAACGCCGAAGTCGCGCGCATCGTGGGACTTCGATGATCGCCTCGGTCTCGTCGCTGCCGGTCATCGCCGCGCTGCCGTTGGCCGTCGCCGCGGGGCTGGTGTCGTTCGCTTCCCCGTGCGTGCTACCACTGTTGCCGGGCTACTTGGCGTTCCTCAGTGGCGCCACCGGGAGCATCGAGGGCCGTTCTGGGCGGGGTCGAGCGGTGCTGGGGTCGCTGGCCTTCGTCCTCGGTTTCGCGCTCGTGTTCGTGAGCTACGGCGCGCTCTTCGGCGGTCTCGGCGGGGCGCTGATCGCCCACCAGCGGACGCTCGAGATCGCCTTTGGCGTGGTCACGGTACTGCTCGGCCTCTTCTTCGCCGGTTGGTGGCCCTCGTCGTGGCTGGCGCGCGATCGTCGGATTCATCATCTGCCGAGGGTCTCGATTCTCGGTGCGGCCCTGCTCGGATTCCTGTTCGCCCTGGGCTGGACACCCTGCATCGGACCAACGCTTGAAGCGATCCTCGGGCTCGCCGCCTCCTCGGGCACCACCGCACTGCGTGGATCGGTCCTAGCCTTTTTCTACTGCCTCGGGCTGGGCATCCCCTTCGTGGTGGCCGCGTTAGCCACCGAGTGGATGGCGAGCGCGTCGGGGTGGCTGCGACGCCACCAGAGGGTGATCGGTCGTGTCGGCGGCCTCATGCTGATTGCCATCGGCGTGTGCGAGATGACCGGAACATGGCACACGTTCGTGATCTGGCTGCAGACCCACTTCCCGTCGTCCAGCGCTCTCATATAGGGCACTCGACTCGTAGACTGGCCCAATGAATCTCCGTGAGGACTGGCAGTTTCGCGGGCTGGTCCACCAGACCACCGACGAGGCGGTACTCGACCGCCTGAGCTCCGGTGGCGTCACCGCGTACATCGGCTTCGATCCGACCGCCCCGTCGCTGCACCTCGGCAGTCTGTTGCAGTTGTGCAACCTGCGCCGGCTCCAACTGGCGGGCAACCGGCCGATTGCCCTGGCGGGCGGCGGGACTGGGTTGATCGGTGACCCGAGCTTCAAGGCCGTCGAGCGGCCCTTGATCACCGTTGAGCTGCTGGAGGAGAACCTGGTGGGGATCGGCGAGCAGCTGAGCCGATTCCTCGACTTCTCCGCGTCGGCGGGCGCGTCCCAGGCGCTGCTGCTCAACAACGCGGACTGGCTGACGACGGTGACCCTCACCGACTTCCTGCGCGACGTGGGCAAGCACTTCACCGTCAACCAGATGATCGCCAAGGAGTCCGTGAAGAGCCGTCTAGACCGCGACGACGTCGGACTCTCCTTCACCGAGTTCTCCTACATGCTCTTGCAGGCCTACGACTTCTTGCGACTCAACGTGGACTACGACTGCACCCTGCAACTCGGTGGCTCGGACCAGTGGGGGAACATCACCATGGGCACCGAGCTCGTGCGCAAGGAGACCGGCCACGCGGTGGCGGGCCTCACGTCGCCGCTGCTGCTGCGCGCCGACGGGCAGAAGTTTGGCAAGTCCGAGGTCGGCAATGACAAGGTCTGGCTCGACGCGTCGATGACCTCGCCGTTCGAGTTCCACCAATTCCTGCTTAACGCCGACGACGTGACGACACCGGCGCTGCTGCGCTTCTTCACCTTCCTCGACCACGAGACCATCCTCGAACTCGACGAAGCGACCCGCACGCGACCCCGTGAGCGCCAGGCCCAACGAGCCATCGCCCATGCCGTAGTCACGCTCGTGCACGGCGAGGCGGCCGCGCGCCAGGCGGAACGGGCCGGAGAGGCGCTCTTCGCCGAGTCGATTGCCGAACTCGACGAGGCGACGCTGCTCCAGGTGGTCGCCGACGCCCCGTCCTCCACGTGGTCGCGCGCCGAGGTCGCCGCTGGAGTGGACCCGGTCGAGCTGCTGGTGCGGTGCGACCTGGCAAGTTCCAAGGCCGAGGCCCGTCGATTCCTCGAGCAGGGCGGGGCGTACGTCAACAACGTGCGCGTGGACGCCGAGACACCGGTCGACCTCGCCCGAGCCCTGCACGGCCGCTACCTGGTGGTTCGCCGCGGTCGCCGCCTGCTGCACCTCGTGGTCATTGCGTGATCCGTCGCGTCGCCGTGCTGCTCGCCGCCGCACTCCTCCTGAGCGCGTGCGGAACGATCAGTGCGGCCCAGGCCATGGCGTCTTGGCTGCAGCAGAGCAACTACTTCGTGAACTCCCAGACGCTGCTCGCCGACGTCGAGCGCGCCGCGAACATTCTGCGCTCGTCGACCTCGTCCAGTGTCGACCTGCACACGGTCTGCGCGGTGCTGTTCACCGACGACGGCCACGCCGAGCAGGCGCTGCCCACGCCCGACGTCCAGGCGACGACGTTACTCAATCGGGCCTACGCCGACTTCGCCAAAGGAGCCAACAAGTGCTACGAGGCTCGCCAGAGCGCGAGTGCGCGCGCCAACGCTCTGGCGTTGCTGGTCCGGGGTGTGGCCACGCTGTCCGAGGCCTCGGCTCGGGCGTCGACCGCGGTGCGGCCCTAGTCCGTTCGAGGACGCAGATCGACCTCGAGTCGCAAGATGCCGTCCTCCAACGTCGCCGTGGCGTCGGCGAGCATGGCGAAATCCTGGAAGTCCAGCTTGGCCGCCTCGATGAAGAGAAGTCGCTCGGGTCCCTCGACCGGAGGGAAACCTCGACGCTTCACCGCTTCGGCACGATCTTGGAAACGCTGAATCATCTTGTTGGGTTCAAAGGCTTGGCTCACGACCTGATGCTATTGGTTCGTGCGAAGGGATGAGTTGGTATCATGGATACTCAACTCAGTTCCGCTGGGTTGCGGTCGCCGCCAGCTATGGCCCGCGGCCAGTGAGGAGTCGACGTGAAAAAAGGCCGCCACCGCAGGTTTGTGGAAGCTCGCGAACTCAAGCGCTCCACCGGACCCCGGGCCACCACGTGCGTCGAGTGCGGTGCCGTCCCCGAGGACGTTCACGCCGAGTGGTGTCTCGCCGAAGAGGACCGTTTCGACGAGATCCTCGGCAGCCTCCCGCGCACTGCGTTCAACGAAGAGGACCCGCTGCGGGCCGAGGGCTGACTAGGCCCTCTTGCGCAGCACGGGGTGTGGGAGCAGGGTGGACTTGGGCTGCTTGGCCCGGGAGTCCATGTACGCCAGCAACTGGTCGTAAACCAGTTGTCCGACCATCGCCACGAGTTCCTCGGCCATTGAGTCAACCACGCGCGACTTGCCAATGAACGCCGACGCGTCCTCGGTGCACCACCAGCAGAACTCCTCCCCGCCTTCGCCCCAGTGTCCCCGGTTCCACTGGGCGATGCGCGTGATGACGTGGCCACCGTCCTGGACCTCGTCGTCGCGCCGTAGCGGCAGCTGCCAGCAGACCTCGGGCTTCAGTGGGATGTAGCTCTCCTCGTTGTCGAGCGCCATCACGTGCAGGGCGCAGCCCGGGCCGCGGTGGAAGTCGGGTCGATTGAGGAAGATGCAGGCCCCCTGGACCAGTTTGGTGACGATCTCGCCGTTCTTCTTCACCCGTGTCGTGGCGGTACGGCCCTTGGACTTGAACTGCCACTGGTCGTCCGAGAGTCGCTTCGCCGCCTTCTCGACGCGCCGGCGGTCCTTCTCGTCGACGAAGTGGGCGCCGTAGCTGCAGCATCCCTGGACGAGTTCGGGCGTGGGACCGGTCAGGACCCCCTGACACCCGTTGCCGAAGATGCAGGTCCAGTTGCTCTCGAGGAACGTCACGTCGAACATCCACGTCCGCTGGCGCTTGGTGTCCTCGAAGCTGACCCATTCGTGAGCGTCGGCGGGGATAGTTGTCACAAGGAGAACTTAGTTGCCGTCGACAACCACCGAGGGCACATCTAGACTCGGGGACGTGTCCAGCGTTCAAACCTTCGAAGTCCTCTCACTCACCGACGAAGCGCGCAACGTCGTGATCGACGCACTGAACAACGAAGAGCAGAGTGACGGCCTGGCCCTCTTCATTGAGGTGACCGGCACCCGCGGCGCCGCCTACGCCTACGACCTGTACTTCTCAGACCGCGCCGACGCTCCCGAGGGCGCAGCGATCGGCCACGACGGCGACGTGACAATCGTCGTGCCCCAGGGCAGCGTCGAGCGCCTGCGCGGCAGCCGCCTCGAGTTCGCCAACGAGGGCGGTGGCGGCCTCGTTCTCGTCAACCCGAACATCCCTACGCCCGAGGAAGTCAATCCGGGAGTCCCGGCTGAGATCCTGGCCCTGGGCATCGAGGGACCACTCGCCCTGATGGCGGTGGACGTCCTCGAGTCGAGCATCAACCCCTCGATCGCCGCTCACGGTGGTCGGGCCGACCTCGTCGCGCTGGACGAGGAGCAAAAGGTCGCCTATATAAAATTGTCGGGCGGCTGCCAGGGTTGCGCAATGAGCCGCATGACGCTGTCTCAGGGGATCGAGACCTCTCTGGTCGAGGCAATTCCCTCGCTGAGTGGCGTCGTCGACGTCACGGACCATGCGTCGGGCGTCAGCCCCTTCTACGCCAAAGAGCAGTAGCCCGGGGCGTCGGCCCTACAATTGAGCGATGTTGCGCTTCCTCACTGCCGGCGAGAGCCACGGACCGTCGCTCAGCGTCATCGTTGAGGGCCTGCCCTCGGGCCTCGCGATCGATGTCGAGCAGGTCGGCGACGAGCTTGGCCGTCGACGCCTGGGCTACGGGCGCGGACCGCGAATGCGTTTCGAACGTGACGTGCTGCGCCTGATCGGTGGCGTTCGACACGGTCGTACCCTCGGCTCGCCGGTCGCGATCGAGATTCTTAACTCCGAGTGGCCCAAGTGGGAACAGGAGATGTCCGCCGCCCCCGGCACCCCGAGCGTCAAATTGACTAAGCCCCGACCCGGTCACGCGGACTTGGCGGGGATGCAGAAGTACGCCTTCGATGACGCCCGAGACGTCCTCGAGCGCGCGAGCGCCCGAGAGACCGCGGCCCGCGTCGCGGCCGGCTCGCTGGCCAAGGCCCTGCTCGCGACCATCGGCGTCGAGGTGATCAGCCACGTCGTGCGCATCGGTGGGGCCGCCGCGACCAGCGGACGCCGCCCCGGCGCCCGCGACCTCGAGGCGGTCGACGCGAGCGAAGTCCGCTGCTTTGACGAGGGGGCCGCGAAGGCCATGGTCGTCGAAATCAAGGCCGCCGCGAAAGAGGGCGACTCCCTGGGCGGCGTCGTCGAGGTCATCGCCTACGGCGTGCCGGTGGGACTGGGCAGCCACGTCCATTGGGACCGCAAGCTCGACGGACTGCTCGCGGGCGCTCTTATGAGCATCCAGGCAGTCAAGTCCGTCGAGATCGGCGACGGCGTGGTCCAGGCCGCCCAGCGCGGCAGCGTGGCCCACGACGCGATCGCGCTCGACGAGTCCTTCGCCCTCGGCGGCGGCTACGTCCGGCGCAGCGACCACGCCGGGGGGCTCGAGGGCGGCATGTCGTCGGGGTCCCCAATCATCGCCAAGGTGGCGATGAAGCCCCTGGCCACGCTCAATCGGCCCGTGCTCGAGACGGTCGACGTCGCCACCGGCGAGTCGACGGTGTCGTTCAAGGAGCGAACCGACGTGACGGCGGTGCCGGCGCTCGGCGTGGTGGCCGAGGCGATGATGGCGTTGGTGCTCGCCAATGAGGCGCTGCGCAAGTTCGGCGGCGACTCGGTGGCGGAGTTCACCCGCAACCACGCCTCGTACATCGCCAACCTGGGCTCTGCGGCCTCCGCCGCCCCCCCCGGCTAACCGTGGCCCGTCTCGTCCTCGTGGGAATGCCGGGCGTGGGTAAGACCTCGGTCGCGCGCGCGATCGCCGACCGCTGGGGCTGCCCGGTACTCGACACCGACGACCTCGTGGCATGCGACGTCGACCAGTCGGTGGCGCAGTTCTGGCGCGCCGAGGGCGAGTCGGCCTTTCGCGTGCTTGAGCTTGCGGCGCTCGAGGGCGCGTTGGCAAAGGACGCCGTCGTGGCGACGGGTGGTGGTGTCGTGACGACACTGGCGGCGCGAGAACTGTTGGCCGGTCAGTTCACGGTGTGGCTCGACTGCGACGACGCGGTCATCCTCGGCCGGCTGGACGACGTGGATCGACCGTTGTTGGGACACGACCCCGAAAATGCGCTGGCCCTTCTACGCGCCGAACGACAGGGTTGGTACGCCGAGGTGTCACGGGTCCGGATCGACGCGTCGGTGACGATTGACGCCGTGGTGGCCCTCGCGCTCGACGCGGTCGAACGGAGGGCGCCGTGAACGTCACGGTCGAACTGGGCGAACGTTCCTACGACGTCGCGCTCGACGATGGCGCTCGCCACCAGTTGGCTGAGCTCATCGCGTCCCGGGCGCCTCGGGCAAGGTCGGTCGCCATCGTGACCTCGGCCGAACTCGCGTGTCAGCCGTGGTTCGACATCGTGAGCGGCCTTCCGCAGCACGTCGTCACGGTCGGCGATGGTGAGTCCGCCAAGACCGTGGGCGGCCTCGAGAGCCTCCTCGAGCAGCTCGCGGACCTCGAGCTCTCGCGCGACGACGTGGTCGTGGCCGTCGGGGGAGGGGCGATCACCGATCTCGCCGGGTTCGCTTCGGCGATCTACCTGCGCGGCGTGGCCGTCGTGCACATCGCGACGACGCTCGTCGGCCAAGTCGACGCCGCGATCGGCGGCAAGACGGCGGTCAACCTGAGGGCCGGTAAGAACCTCGCCGGCGCGTTCCACCAGCCTCTCGGGGTGCTCTGTGACTTCCAGACGCTCACCACGCTGCCCGAACGCGAGCGGCTTAGCGGTCTGGGCGAGGTGGCCAAGTGCTGGCTCTTGGAGGGCGGCTTCGCCGCCGAGCTGGCGGCGGTGTCGCTGCACGACCTCATCGTCATGTCGGTCAAGCTGAAGGCGGCGATCGTCGGCGCTGACGAACGCGAGGGCGGCTCGCGGGCCCTCTTGAACTACGGACACACCCTGGCCCACGCGCTCGAAAAGGTGTCGCTCGCTCGCAACGTCGACGAACTACGCCACGGCGAGGCCGTGGCGATCGGACTGGCGTTCGCGGTTCGGCTGGCTCGTGCCATGGGTCGAGTCGGCGACTCGGAGGTCCTGCGCCACGACGAGGTGCTCGGCGCACTCGGTCTGGCCCATCGGGTTCCCCCGAACTGCCCCACGTCGTCACTGCTCGAGGCGATGGCCCACGACAAGAAGGCCCGCCACGACCTGACCTTCGTCCTGGCGGGGGCCGAGGGGTTCGAAGTCGTGCGAGGTGTCGACGTGACGCTGGTCCAACAGGTCCTAGAGACATTCAGAGGAGAGCCATGAGCAATGAGATACTCCTGCTGTCGGGACCCAACCTTGACCTCCTGGGCGAGCGGAGCCCCGAGATCTACGGCCCGAC
>JAYSQJ010000153.1:0-11059 GCA_043721635.1 Acidimicrobiales bacterium
CGATGCAGGACACAGCCTGCAATTCTATTTCTTGACGCAGGGCATAGCCTGCGATATTGAAAAGTATAGCAGGGTATACCCTGCGAATATGGAGAGAGAGATACTGAATCTACTTTGTGGAAAACCCGGAATTTGGCAATGAGATGGATGCCCCACTTCGATTTCCTGAGATCGACAAGTCGGTTCAGGTTGACTTGTCGTGCATCCGCCGTCGCTCGAAAGCTACGCGTCGTTCTCACCAGGAATTCTAAGCGTCCGACAATCGCGTAAGGTCCCCACTTCTAGAACGCAGACGTGAGCGGTGACAGAGACGTGGTCTCCGAACTCGTTGGTGAATCGAACATTGTCTCTTGATGCCAATCAGACCAGGTCTCGATGAACGCGAGTGTGCGGCGGGAAGTCGTACGCCGTGCAAGATGATGAAGGGGACGAGGTGGTGAATATATCGGCTTGCTATCTATCGGTAATCGATGTACGGTGGATGCCATGGCGAACGCTTCAACTCAATCGGATGGACTCGGCAAGAACCCGGGCGTTTCCGCGCTGATCCTTTCTAGTCTGGCTGGTGGCGAGAAGCACGGGTACGCATTGGTCAAAGACGTCGCGGACTTTGCCGGTGTGGACCTGGCCCCCGGGACCCTGTACGAGGCACTCGCCCGACTTGAGCGGCTAGGCCTCATCGAGGCCGTGGCGACCCAGGATCGACGTCGGCCCTACCAATTGACGGGCACTGGCGCTACGGCACTGTCCCAGTACCTGGCTACCCAAAAGCAGGTGGTCAAGGTCGGCCAAGCACGCCTCGCGCAGGGTTGGTCGTTCGCGTGAAGTCGATCATGACACCAACCCGCCGAGCTGAACGCCTGAGCAAGCTCTATCCGTCCATCTGGCGCGAACGCTACGGCGCAGAATTCGTCGACTTCATGGAGCAGTCCATCGCCGACACACCACACGACAGCAAGCGGACGGTGAACATCCTCACGAAGAGTGCCCACGTGCGCCTCGGCGAACTTGGACTTGTGGGACCTACGCTCGACACCGAGAACGCTTCCCGAACCGCACTGGGCACCTCCACCGTGTTGGCGACGTTCTTCACCGTCTTCGCACTCTTCTACTGGTCCAGCGCGATGGTGTCATGGAATTCCAATCCGCACGTTGCCACGTCCATCTCACTATCGATGTGGACGGGCGCCGTCACGGTGTCGACAATGATCCTCGCTCTGACCCTCTTCTTGGTCGGTTTCGCAGCGATCGTCCACGCCCTGAAGAGGTCACTTGCGAAGCGTGACAAGTCATTCGCCTGGCCCCTGGTCATTGTTCTGGTCTCAACGGCGGCAATCGTGAACGCTATTCATCAGTTCACGAGATTCACGATTCAGCGCGGTGGAATCCAATGGACCCAACTAGGCGTTGGACTGAAACAGGTAGCGGGCGCGACCCAGTGGGTGACGCAAAGCATCATCTGGGGCCCTTCGTGGACCGGAGGGAGTTCCTTCTCGGCGGGACTCCTTCACATCAGCACGACTGTCGCCGTGTTTGCCCTGGCCTTTGGCGTAGCGGGACTCATCCGCCGGAGCGACTTCACGATGACCGCGAGTGGAGCCGGTCGAAGTGCGGTCAAAGTGCTGGCTCTCGGACAGGTTCTCTTCCTCGTCAGTTTTGCCGGTTGGGAACTGTCTGGCGGATTCGACGGATCATGGATGGCCCCCTTCACTCAGATGGAGAAGTCACTCTTCATCGTGGTTGCCTTCATCGCCCTCTTGAGCCTCATGACGTCGATCAAGATTCGAAACCACCGCGCGGTGATTAAAGTGGTCGGTTCCGGCGGCGCAGCGTCTTGAGCGTCGGGCTCGCGAGTTGAATTCGGACTCAGCGCCGCGCCGACGAACTCACGCAGCGAGGTATCGACCTCGTTCAGGTTTGGTAACGCGCCTGCCCTTCACGAGAAAGTTAAGGGTCGCCGTCACGGCCCGCAAGTCCTCGGTACGGCCAGCGACCCGCAGGCTCCTCAAGAGGTCAGAGGGCCCTAATGTTCATTTGGTCATGCGAAGGATCGCGAGGATCGCTTCGGTGCGGGGGAGGGAAGACACTCTGGTCTTCGTACCCGCACTCAGCAGCGCGATCTGGGTCTCGTGTTCACGGATGCGTGCAACCAACTGAGAGAAGTCCATCTTGAAGGTTGACAGTTCACCCTTGAGCTCGGCGAGGCGCTGTGTCGTGTTCACATTCCTCCAAAGACGAACCAAAGACAAAGATATTCTTCTCTTTAGCCTACCGACTCACTGTGTCACGGCATCGACGTTGAGTTCGTGGGGCCTAGGCTAAGGGGGCGATTTACGCGCGGAACTCTTCGCGGAGGTTCGCGCGGAAGTCCCGCTCCCGTAGCTCAGGGGATAGAGCATCGGTTTCCTAAACCGTGAGCGCAGGTTCGAATCCTGCCGGGGGCACTTGCAAAACGCCGTGCTATTGCGGTGTTGCGGAATCAGCGGTCCACCACGGGGCGCCCTTATCATCCCTTCTCCGCTGTTCTCCGCCGGTAAAGACGGAACCTGGGCGGAACCATTGTTCCAATTCGAGTGCGCCCGGTGGACCACTGGGCACGGTAACCACCGGTGGCATCACGGCTACCCTGAGTGGGCGTGACAACGAATGGCAAGCCTCGAACGACTCATGACCGTGGAACAGGTGTGCGACTACCTGGACGTATCGAGAGACACTTAGGACAAGTGGCGAAGCAAGGGTTCTGGACCCAAGGCACGGCTGCTGCCTAACGGCTCACTTCGCATCGTGAGACCTCGCAACGCGTGGGACGCCGGATCGTCGACTTCTCAATAGGCTTCGCTCTCCACGACCCGCGCGTGCACCACACGGTCTCGGTCGCGCAGAACCAGCACCGCTCCCACTAGATCATGCGCCACCTCGTCTGGTGGGCGGTTGAAGAAACAGCGCATTCTTACACGTCACCAGATTCCCAACAGCTCAATCGAGCGAGTACATCTGCTCGCGAGTCGCCACCTCGAACCTTTAGTGGCCGGACTCAACCGTTACGCTCCCCATTGTGGTCGAAGCGAACCGTGGCCGAACGCCAGAGGTGCCGCGTCGATGAACGACGCAAGTGACGATCAGAACCTGCTCGCAGTCCTCTCCCAAAAGCTGTGTCGACATCACCGACGTCGGGGTCATCGAAGGACGTTCGGAGACGGAGAACTAGTGTTCGTGCTACCCATTCCGACGAAGTGGTCCGAGATCATGACGAATCCAACAAGGGAGCCGTTCCATCGTGCACGCCGATAGGGTCGACGGGCGACTCAACAGCTGGCCCGATCGGTTCTGGGGCTACGTGTTCCTCGGCACCGTCGGCTCGCTGGGCGCTGTGCTCACGGGCGCGACCATCGGGTCCAATCCACGTCCCCACGACTATCAGTGGTGGCTTCGCGTTCCCGAGGTGAACTACGCCATCGCGCACGTGCTCTTCTACTCCTCGGTCGCGTTATTGACGATTGGCTGGGTCGGCGTGGGCGTCCACGCGATGAAGGGGAGACTGACGGCGAAACGCGCGTGGAGCGTGCTGACCCTCTGGGGTTCACCACTGATCGTGGGGACGCCCGTCTTCGGGCGCGACGTCTACAGCTACGTCGCGCAGGGCGAACTCGTGCGGCGAGGGTTCAACCCCTACTTGATCGCACCGAAGGCGCTCGGGGGCGGACCGCTCTTGTCGTCAATCGCGAACGTCTGGCACAACACGACCTCGCCCTACGGGCCACTTTTCGTCGAATTGACGCGTGTGACGGCGACGATGTCCGGTGGTTCGCTGATGGTCCAGGTCTTCGCCTTTCGTCTCCTCGAGCTAGTCGGCGTCGTGCTACTGATGGTCTTCCTGCCCGTCGTCGCGCGTCACTTCGGTGCCGACGGTGGCGTTGCCGTGTGGCTCGGCGTCCTCAGTCCGCTGGCCCTCTTCAGCGCGGTCACCTCGGCGCACAACGACACCCTGATGCTCGGACTCATGGTCACTGCGCTGGCGGTGGGCCTTCGCGGTGCGCGACGATGGGCCGTCGTACTCTTCGCCGTTGCCGCGACAATCAAGCTCCCCGCGTTGGCCGGCATCGTGTTCCTCTACACCGGTCCGTGGCGGGAGGGATCGATTCGCAACCGCGTCCGCCTGACGTTCGAAGCGTCGGTCGTCACGACAGTCGTCATCGTCGCGATTACGGAGGCGGCCGGATTCGGCTGGACGTGGCTGAGTTCCCACGCGCTCAGCATCCCAACCGAACTTCGCGTGCTCACGTCGCCGACGGTGTCGGTCGGCTTGCTCCTCGGGTCCCTGGGACACGCATTCGGGATGCGGGCATCGTCGCGGGGCTTTGTCACCTTCACCCAGCACCTGGCGGAAGTCCTGGCGGTACTCGGGATGACCTTGCTGGTGCTCCGCGCGAAGTCCGACCGGTCGGCACGCTATCTCGGCTTCGCCCTCTTGGTGGTCGTCATCGGTAGTCCCACGGTCTGGCCGTGGTACTTCTTGTGGGGCATCACGATGCTCGCGGGCACCAGTGCACAGCGATCGAGGTTCCTCGCGGGTGTGGCCGGTCTGGCGATGCTGCTGGTCGGTCCCGGGGGCACTCCGATGATCGGCGGCAACGGGTTCTACGTTTCCGGCCCGTTGGTCGTCGCCGGTCTAGTGTGGTTCTTCGCCTCTGGCCAGTGGCGATCGGTTTCCGGGGGTATGGACCATGTCGTCTGAGATTGGCGTCACGTCTCTCACCGAGCGGCGCTGGTGGCACCGCGTGCCCTTCGTTCGGGCGATCGTCGTGTACGTCGCGTTGCGGATCGCCACATTAGTGACGGTGATCGTCGCCAACCTCTTCACCCACAACGGGCTGATCAACGACCTCTCGATTTGGGACGGTGCGTGGTTCCTTCGCGCCGTTAACCACGGCTACCCCAGCCATCTTCCAATGGCAGACGGCCACGTCCTCGCTAACCCGATCGCGCTCTTTCCACTCTTCCCGCTTTGCATGCGGGCGCTCTCGGTGGTGACGGGGGTCTCCGCGGCGGTGGTCGGACTCGTGCTGAGTGCCCTCGCCGGGATGGCGGCGGTCGTCGCGGTGGGACGCCTCGCCCTGGAGTACACCGACCGGCCTCGCGCCGAGCGCGCGGCACTGTTGTTCGCCCTCGCGCCCGGGAGTTTCGTCTTCAGCCTGATCTACAACGAGGGCCTGGTGATCACGTTCGCGTGCCTTGGTCTCATTGCGCTGATGCGACGCCGGTGGCTGGCCGCCGGTCTGGTCGGGGCCGTGGCCACGGCGACGTCGCCCGTCGGACTCGTCTTCGCGCTGTGCTGCGCGGTGTCCGCGATCGTCGCAATCCGAAGGGACCGGGACTGGCGTTCGCTGGTCGCGCCGTTACTGGCGCCAATCGGCTTCGTGGCCTGGATGGCCTATCTCTGGGTGCACACCGGCAACATCCGCTCGTGGCAACTCACGGAGCGCGATGGCTGGAATAGCTTCCCGTCATTGCTCTACCCCTTTCGCATCATCGCCAAATTCATCTCCAATCCCATCTCGCCCACCATGACTGGCCAGATCCTGTTCGCGGGGACAGTCCTCTGTGTCGTCGGATTGTTCATCGCCCTTCGGGAGCGGATGCCGTTCGAACTGCTGACCTACGCCGCGGGCGCAGTGTTCCTCTTCGCCATCTCCTCGCCGATCGGGCTGCGACCGCGCTTCGTGATGCTGGCCTTCCCCCTCACGATCGCGGCCGCCACCCACTGGAGCGGCAAGCGTTTCTGGACGCTAATGGCGGTCTCGGGCGTGCTCCTGGCCATGATGACCATCGAGACGCTGAGCTCGTTCGCGGTCTTCCCGTAGTCACGAAGACGACCGGTCTCGGTCAACCACGCCAATGCGGTAAGCCAATGCCCATCACTTATGGTGGTACAAGTTGTCGAGGCGAAACTGGTTCGATGCGAACCGGAGGAGAACCGTGGATCAGGAACGCGCATCGGTGCTGACCAGGTCGATATGGACGTTTGTCTGGTTCGCCATCATCTCGGTGGGCACCAACGCCTGGTGGTCGTGGGCCAGCTGGTCCGGTTTCGCCGTCGTCGGACCGCTCATCACGCTGATTGGGCTGGTGGGCATGGTGGCGGTGTGGACCGTTCCGCTCTCCCATCAGCGCCTCTTCGAGCACGTCTCCTTCGTCACCTCGTTGCTGGCCGTCGCGTTGACCAACGGTTCTTCGATCGCGACCAGCCGCTTCTTCTATACCGACTCGGCCGCCTTCAACCAACTCGCGACGCAACTCCTCGTGAAGGGTCATAACCCCTACTCGGCGACGTTCAAGCCCGCAATGCTCCAGCTGAACCACGCGGCCGACTTCTGGACCTACACCCTTAGCGGCGGCCACGTCGACAAGGTCTCGTACCCCGCCGGTTCGTTCGTGATGCAAGCACCGTTCCAGCTGCTGGGACTTCACCACCTCGGGGCCGAGTGGCTCGACCTGCTGGCGTGGCTGGTGGCGGCCGTCATCTTGTACGTCGTCTCGCCCTGGTACGCCAAGTGGCTCTCGCCACTGCTCCTGCTGACTTCGGTGTTCACGTTCACGTTGGTCCACGGCGGCACTGACGCGCTCTTCGTGCCCTTCGTGATGCTCGCAGCCCTGCGGTGGGACGACTTCGTGACGCGCCAAGGGCCACGGTGGTCGAGGTGGCTCGGTCCGGTGGCGCTCGGGGTCGCCTGTTCGATCAAGCAGACGCCCTGGTTCACCGTCGCGTTCTTCGTCGTCGGCATCGCGCTCGAGGCGAACCACCGTGGCGTGCCGGTCATCAAGACGGTGCTGCGGTACGCGGGCCTCGTGGCGACGCCCTTCGCCGCTATCAACCTCCCCTTCCTCGTCTGGTCGCCGAGCCAGTGGCTACACGGTACGTTCCTGCCGCTCACCCAGCCACTCGTGCCCGACGGCCAGGGACTCGTCTCGCTCGCCACCCACGGACTGGTGCACGTCGTTCACCCGATGTACCTTCAGGTCACTGGCGGCCTCTTGATGATCGCCCTGCTCGTCGCCCTCGTCGGGGAGTATCCCGCGTTGAAGCGGACGTGGCTCTTCGTCTTGCCCCTCGTACTCTTCGTGCCGAGCCGGAGCTTCTCGAGCTACCTCGTCGACTTCATACCGGCCGCGTTCGTCGCGTTCCTCACGACGTCGCGAGTGCCCGACGATCGGCTCGCACCCGGGCGACCAGTCTTGCGTCGTGGCGCCGTCGCGGTCCTCGTGGGCCTGGCGGTCATGACGGCGGTGCTCGCGTTCACCAGTCCACCGCTGACGATCCGGGTCGACCACTACGGAGCCACCAACCACAACCAGTTCATGGCGCCAATGCTGCTGACGATCACCAACAACACCTCATCGCCGATCGAGCCCCACATCATGGTCGTCGTCGGCTCGGGCCATCCGGTCGGCTTCTGGACGACGCCCTCGTCGCCGTTCGTGGTGCCGGCGCACTCGTCGCTGACGTCCACCTTCAGCGCACCGAGGTTCCTCCTCGCGCCCGAGCACTACGAGAATTGGCTGGTCGAGGCGCTCACCTCGACGCCGGAGGCCCTCACGACCACATCGGCCTACTCGTGGCCGTACAAGTTGAATTGACGTTTCGGCTCACCGCACCGATCAAAGGAATCGGTGGAAGCGGGTTCGGCGCATGGTGAAGAGGACCAGGGCGAACAGGACGATCGACACCGGCGCCCAGATCTCGCGTTCCACCGTCGACTTCGTGATGAGGTTGAGCACGACCGAGAGGCCCGCGTAGATCGTCGTGAACCAGTAGAGGAGCCGCAGCCGGCGCCGAGCGACCCGCTTGAAGGGTCCCTGACCCACGCGGGCGAGAAGCGAAAATGCCATCACCAGCAAGAGGAGCACCGACAGCCCGGCGAGGACCCTCCCGTGGGTCGTGAGGACACCGTGGTGCTGGCCACCCTGGGTGTAGGCGCCCCACGGCGCACCGACGGCAACGGCGATCTGGAAGGCCATGATCGCCGTCAAGATGACGCCCGCAACCTTGACCGCGTTCTTCACCGACAGCACGATGTCTCCAGACGACCGCGCGAGGAGGCGTAGGGGTCTCCCCCCAACGTACCGCCCCTTCGCCGGAGCGAATCGGGCCCGAGTGCTCTAAGCCCCGGCACGGTATTTCGGTCCCGCCCAAGGGACGAGAATCATTGCCGTTAGGGTACGGCTTGAAGTAGAGCCAGCGGCCCTTCGTTGTCGGGCTCGAGAGCGGAGACGGCTCCCGCCAATGCACTTGCCGGACTACATGACGTAGCGCACGTCGAGGTTGTGGAATGTCGGAGGCCCATCCAGGAACTCGCCCATCCGCACGGCGTACTTACCCGTCTCGGGGTCGTTGGAGTTCTGCATCGCCAGTTCGTAGGAGTCGAACTCGACGATAATGAAGTAGTGACCCGGACGGTCCCGATCGGCCGTGACCGTAGCCCGAGAGGCGAGGAGGCCGTCACCACGTTCTTCCGCCATCTTCTTTGAGAAGGCCTCCAACTCCTCAATTCGGGACGTGTCGAACTCCATTATCTGTACGAAGCCTGCCATTGAAACCCCCTCATCGATCGACCACGCGGCCGTACCGGGGACTGACCCGGTTCGTGCGTCATTATGGCAGCCAATCGATACAGTCGCAACGGGCGAGGCTGAGAGTCGTCCAACTCAACTCGCGTTCGTTGGATCGTCAGCGCCAAACGTACGGCGGATCTCGTCGGAGTGCTCGCCCAGCGTCGGCGGTGCAAGTCGCAACGAGACCTCACTGCGGCTGAATCGAAGCGCGCTGCCTGGCAGCTCGATCGTCCCGAGAGTCGAGTGCTCGGCCGTCCAGACGAGGTGCTGCTGGCGGACCTGCTCGCTGGCGTAGACGTGGTCGAAGGTCTTCACCTCGCCGGCGGGGACGCCGGCCCCCTCAAACTTGGGCAACCACTCGGCGACAGTGTGCTCCGCGAGACCCGTCGTCATCAGTCGCTCCAGCTCTTCGATGTTCGCCAATCGAACGTCGTTGGTGGCGAAGCGCTCGTCGCTGGGATCGATGCCGAGCAGCGGCGCGAAGCGTCCCCAGATGGCGTCGTTGCCAACGGCGATGACGAGCGGGCCGTCGCTCGCGTCAAACGCGCCGTAGGGGGTGATGGTCGGGTGCTGATTGCCCGACAGCGGTGGCACCTCGCCGGCCACGAGGTACTTAGTCCCCTGAAAGGCGTGCAAGGCGATCTGGCCGCCCAGCAACGACGTCGAGATCCGTTGACCCCGGCCGCTCGACGCCCGCTCCACGAGGCCAGCCAGGACCCCGATGGTGGCGAAGAGGCCAGCCGCGAGATCGGCGATTGGCACTCCGACCTTCACCATCGGCCCTTCGCGGGGGCCGGTGATGGACATCAGCCCGCCCTCGGCTTGGAGGATGAGGTCGTACCCGACCCGTCGACTGTCGGGGCCGTCGTCGCCGAACCCGCTAATCGAGAGGCGAACCAGTTCGGGGTTCAGCGCCTCGAGTCGAGCGTCCCCGAGGTCGAGGCGGTCCATGACGCCAGGTCGAAAGTTCTCGACTATGACGTCGGCCCAACGAACCATCTGTTCGATGAACGGGCGCTCGTCGGGATCCTTCAGGTCGACCGTGATGCTGCGCTTGTTGCGGTTAGTCGCGAGAAAGTAGGTGCTCTCGCGGCCGGTCGCGGTCGACATGAAGGGCGGTCCCCACAGCCTCGTATCGTCACCGCCGTTGGGCTGCTCGACCTTGATGACGTCGGCGCCGAGATCGCCCAGCATCATGGTGGCGTACGGTCCAGCCAGCACCCTCGAGAGGTCCAACACGTGGATGCCGTGTAGGGGGCCGGCGTTGATCTGTTCGTCGTCGTGCACGGTATCGACGCTAGTCACGTTCCCCCCCGGTCCCCCGACGGCGCTTCGCACGTCTCCACCACCACGACGGCGCCCGGCCGGCGGATGGCCTAGCCGAGGTTGCGAGGGTGGTGACAGGCGACGAACCGCCCGGGACGCAGCTCGACAAAGGGGGGCTTCTGCGTGCGGCACTCGTCGGTCGCCGCCGGGCAGCGTGGGTGGAACGAGCATCCTTCGGGGCGCGCCGAGGGGTCCGGCACGTCACCGGCAATAAGGATCCGCTCACGACGCGGGGCGTCGGTGTCGTTCAGCTCGGGCACCACCGACAGCAGGGCCTCGGTGTAGGGGTGCAGGGGCATTTGGTAGATCTGCTCGGCGTCGCCCAGCTCGACGATCTCGCCGAGGTACATGACGCCCACCCGGTCCGAGACGTGGCGCACGACGCCCAGGTCGTGGGCGATGAACAGATACGTCAACTGGAGGGACTCCTGGAGGTCCGCCATCAGGTTCAGCACTTGGGCCTGCACCGAGACGTCGAGCGCCGAGACGGGCTCGTCGGCGACGACGAGCGAGGGATTGAGCGAGAGGGACCGCGCGATCCCGATTCGCTGGCGCTGGCCCCCCGAGAACTCGTGAGGGTACCGGCGGATCGACGCGGGATCGAGGCCCACGGTGACGAAGAGCTCTCGGACGCGGTCGCCGATCTCGTCGTCGGTGCCGATCTTGTTGATACGCATCGGGTCGGCGACGATGTCGCCCACCGTGCGCCGGGGATTGAGTGACGCGTAGGGGTCCTGGAAGACCAGCTGCATCTCGCGCCGGTGCGGACGCAACTGACGGCGCGACAGGCCCGTGAGCTCGACGCCGCGGAACTCGACCGAACCCGAGGTGACGGGAAGCAGTTGCACCAGGCAGCGCGCGAGGGTCGACTTCCCGCATCCGGACTCCCCCACGATGCCGAGCGTCTCACCTCGGCGAACCTCGAGCGACACGCCGTTGACCGCCGTGGCGACGGACCGAACGCCGAGCTGCTTGCCGCGCGACGTGAACGTCTTGACGACGTCGGTCGCGCGCAGCAGCACCTCGCCGATCATCGCTTGCCTTCGTTCGCAGCCGAGCGGATTCTGAGCCGCTGGTCATCACTGAGCCAGCAGGCGTCGAGGTGCCCGTTGTCGCCGTGCAG
>JAYSQJ010000154.1:0-1545 GCA_043721635.1 Acidimicrobiales bacterium
GACGCTCGTCGACGGCGATGTCGCCAATAACGCCGGCAATTGGCAGTGGGTGGCGGGCGTAGGGACGGACGCCGCGCCGTACTTCCGGATCCTCAGCCCGACCCGCCAGGGTCAACGCTTCGACCCGCACGGCATCTGGGTGCGGCGCTGGGTGCCTGAGCTCCGCGACGTGCCGGATGCGTTCATCCATCGTCCGTGGGACGCGCCGAGCGGTCCTCCGGCAGGATACCCGCGGCGGATCGTCGATCGGGCGATGGTCCTCGAGCGTGTGCGCTCCGCCTTCCGCGCCGCACGTGGCGCCACGCAACCCACCTAGGATGACCGTACGATGCCTGCGCCCGCTCAAACGCCGGTTGCGTCAGCCGTTCAGCGCTCCCGCTTCCCAAACGCCGGTCGCTTCCAGCGGCCACAAGCGCGATAGATGGAACCCGGGCACAGGATGATGGGCCCGGGCTTGAAAGCGAAGCTCGACGGGGGCGCCCCCAGCCGTCTGTAGCCGGAAGCGGCCTTCCTGACGCCCTTCGCTTACGAATGCGAGCCATTGGGCAGAGGTCGCCTCGATCTGGCCGGGCGTCGCGAGGTCCACGATCCGTCGACCGATCAGCTCCTCGGGTCGGTACCCGAGGACAGTCGTCACGCCACGCGTGGCGCCAACGTACGTCTGATCCTCATCGACGACCAGGATGAACTCCCCCGGTTGAGACTGCAACGCGACATCCTGATAGGCGACGAAGGCAGCGACGACCTTGAGGGCGGCCGCATGGACCTCGTCGACCGGTGCGTGCCGTTCCCAACGGCGCTCCGTCGCCCGCCACGCCGCAAGCAACTCGGGAATTGACGGGGTTCCGATGGTGTCAGTCCTTCACATGCCGGCGAACAGGTCCGGTCGACGCATTATGAGCCTGCGCATGACAGGCCTGCGTGCATCGGCCGCGACCTTGCTGACGCCATTCGGCTAGATGGGCACGGTTCGTCAGCCGGTCGCGAACCGTCGCTGCGTCGTTTGGCGAGTTGTCCGTTCCTCAGGGCACCGGGTGAAGCCCGCGGCCTCGCGAGCGAGTTCCTCCGTCGAAGCAGGCATCGAAGGTCGCGCGGCGAGGGACGCCTATTCAGGAAGCAGGTCGGGGTTGTAGACGACTTCCCAGAGATGACCGTCTGGATCGGCGAAGTAGCCAGCGTAGCCGCCCCAGAATGTCGGCGTGGGCTCCTTGATGGCGATCGCCCCGGCAGCAACAGCCAAGGCAAAGACGCGATCGACCTCGCCGATGGCGGTGACGTTGTAACCAAGGGACAGTTCCGTCTGGTTCGGGGCGCCCTGCGCCATTCCCGCGTCGCGTGCCAGGCTCTTTCGCGGCCAGAGCGCGAGCCGGAGCCCGCCGGCCAAGGTAAAGAACGCGACGGCGCCGTCAGGGAATTCGGTTCCGATGATGCCCTCGCTGGCCCAACCGAGACCATCTCGATAGAACGCGACCGACCGTTCGAGGTTGCTGACGCCGAGGGTCACGACCGTGATGCGGGGCGCGATCGATTCGCTCATCGGGCTGA
>JAYSQJ010000155.1:0-5109 GCA_043721635.1 Acidimicrobiales bacterium
CGCCCAGGCGGATGATGTTCCAGTGCCAGATGCCCCCGGCCTGGCTGGTGACGATGTTGTGCACCGAGAGCGAACCCGTCACGAGCACGATCGTGACGATGGTCATACCCAGGGCCGCCTCGTAGCTGATCATCTGCGCCGTCGCTCGCACCGAGGAGAGCAACGGGTACTTCGAGCCCGACGACCAGCCGGCCAGCATCACGCCGTAGACCGATATGCCCGACATCGCGAGCATCAACAAGATGCCCATCGGGGGATTGACGACCTGGAGCATCACCGGATGGCCCGCGATGGTGAGCGTACCGCCGATGGGGATGATCGCGAAGGTGACCAGGGCCGGTAGCAGCACCAGGTACGGCGCCAATTTGAAGACGAAGCGGTCGGCCTCGGCGGGGACCAGGTCCTCCTTCAAGATGAGCTTCAGTCCGTCGGCGAGCGTCTGCAGGAGGCCGAAGGGGCCCCATCGCTGGGGACCAATGCGGCTCTGCATGTCCGAGATCGCCTTACGCTCGAACCAGATCATCAAGATGACCGAGCCCATCAGCATCGAGAAGCCCGCCACGACCTTGATGACGACGATCAAGAGCACCACCCACGTCACGCCGTGCGCGAAGAGCGGGTCGACGGAGGCGAGCCAGTTCACTGCGTCTCCAGTCGGACCTGGATCGTGGCCTTGCTGGTGTCGAGGATCGGACGCAGCGTGTCGACGCCCGCGACGTCCAGTGAGCCGAAAGCGACCTCGGTGGTGCCGCGGGGCACGTCGTTGTCCAACGCGACCGGCAGGCGCGCGACGCCGCGCGGGCCGTTCACGTTCACCACGTCCCCCGTCGACACGCCCAGGCGGTCGAGGTCGAAGTGATTCAGGTACAACGTGGTGACGGCCCTCAGGTTGGCCAGCGCGGGCGAGCCCTGCATGGCGATCCCGTTGTCGTAGAGCCGCCGGCTCACGTTGACCAGCAGCGAGTAGGCGTCGGCGAGCGGGACCTCGACGCCGGTGCCGGAGCGCACGTCGGCCAACGTCGCTGACCGGGGCGCGACGCTCGACGTGGCGGGGTCCAGCGTCGTCGCTCCGGCGCGTGCGCCCAGTCCGGCCGTCTCGGTGGAACGGATGCCGGGAAAGGCCATGGGGTCGAGCGGCCGACGCGGCGACGGCTCAGCGTGGCGACCGACGACGTAGCCGTCGCACGACGCGTCGGTGAGCGCCGAGAACGTCGGGTAGCCGGTGGTCTCTTGGATCGTCCGGGCGGCCTGTTCGACCGACGTCAACCCGAGGCTCTGGCCGAACTCCTCGGCCAACTCCGCGGCGATCGCCACGTCGGGCCACGCCGAGCCCGGCGCCACGATCTTCGGGGTGACGCCGGTGACGCGTCCCTCGATGTTGGTGACGGTGCCGCGGCGCTCGTGCTGGACTGCCGCGGGCAGCACGACGTTGGCGTATTCCAGCGTCGCCCCTCCGTGACCGGTTACGACGACGACGTCGGCGGCGTCGAGCGCCGCACGGGCGCTGAACACGTCGAGCACGTTGCCGAGGAGACATCCTCCGAGCAGGAGGACGGCCCGTTGCTCCCCCGATCGCATCGCCTCGAGCTGTTCGAGCGTGTCGCGGCCCGAGGCCAGCGGGTCGAAGCCGCGGCCCGGCCGGAGTCGAGGGCTGAGGCCCATGTCGAGCGCCCCCACGACATTCGATCGGCGAAGGGAGGGAAGGAACTTCGCCTGGGGGAACCGCTCGACGAGTCGACGAAGGGCCGTCTCGAGCACGGCGGCGCACTCGGCCACGTTGGGCCGTCCCACGACGAACACGACGCCCTCGCCACTCTCGCCAATGAGGCGACGGGCCTCACGAATCTCGCCCTCGCCGAAGGCCAGACCGAGGGGCGTCGGACCGCCTTGGGTCAACGCCTGGGCGACGAGGTGCGCCTCCCCGGGCCGCACGGGCAGCGAGACACTCGCCACCGAGCGAAGCGAGCTGCTCCCGAACGCCAGCTCGACGATGGTGCGGCGGTAGCGCACCACGCTCTCACGCAGGCGCAGGAACAAGATGGGCAGCTCTTCACGCAAGTCACCGGTCAGGGTGACGACTACCGGCGCGGTCGCCGCCTCATCGATCGTGGCCCGGGGCAGCGACTGGATGAGTACGGCGTCGAGTCCGTCGCCGTACTGGGCGTCGACGTCCTCGGTGCCGAGCACGCCGCGCAGGAACCGCTCCCACGCGAAGGCCCCCTCGTTGGTCAGGGCCGCTCCCCCGATGGCACCCACGCCGTGCGGTTCGCTCGCCGCCTCGCGCAGGATGCGGGCGGCCTCGCCCAGGGCCTCGCCCCAGCTCACGTTGACCAGCCGGCCTTCTCGTCGCACCATCGGCTCGGTGATGCGCGTCGCGGCGCAGAGGGGATCGACCGAGTCCTCGTTGCCGTCGACCGAGTCGAGCGTGAAGCGACCCTTGTCGCAGAGCCAGCCGTGGTTGACCGGGTCGGAGTCGACGCCGAGGACCCGGGTGAGTCGATTGCCCGACGACTGCACCGCGATGCGGCATCCCACCGAGCAGGTCGTGCAGGTGCTCTCCACCTGCTCGAGGTCCCACGGCCGCGCGCTGAAACGGTAGGGCTTGGCGGTCAACGCCCCGACCGGGCAGATCTGCACGGTGTTGCCCGAGAAGACCGAGTCAAAGGGCTGGGTCGGCGACGGCGCGACCTCGATGAGGTCGCCGCGGCCCGCGAAGGCGATCTGGGGGTCGCCCGCCACTTCACTGGCGAACCTCGTGCACCGAGCGCACTGGATGCACCGTTCGCGGTCCAACAGGACCAGTTCGCCGATCTCGACGGGCTTGACGAAGTGGCGCTTCTCCTCCACGAAGCGCGTCTCGCCCGAGCCGTGGGCCAACGTCTGGTCCTGGAGGGGGCATTCGCCGCCCTTGTCACACACGGGGCAGTCGAGCGGGTGGTTGGCCAGTAGGAACTCAATCACGCCGTCCTGGGCCTTCTTCACCTTCTCGGAGTCGGTCACGACGTTCATGCCGTCGTTCACCTTCAGGTAGCAGGCCGGTTGCAGCGTGGCGCCACGGGGACCGTCGACCTCGACGAGGCACATGCGACAGATCCCGACCGGTTCCATCCGGGGGTGGTAGCAGAAGCGCGGGATGTAGGTGCCGGCGCGCTCGGCGGCCTCGATGAGCAGTTCGCCGGGCTGGGCCTCGACGGCGCGACCGTTCACCGTGATCGTGACGGTCGTGCGGATCACGTCAGTCATGGGGGCAGCCTCCGTGGCGCACGTGGGCGACGAAGTCATCTCGGAACATCTGGATCGCCGAGTGCACCGACGAGGGGATGGAGGGACCGAGCACACAGATGGTCGTCTGCTGGGGCGGCCAGGTCAGTCCCGGCGCGATGTTGTCGCACAGGTCGAGCAGGAGGTCGATGTCCTCCAGGCGTCCGCCGCCGTGTTCGAGGCGGTACATCACGCGCTCGATCCAGCCCGATCCCTCGCGGCAGGGCGTGCACTGGCCGCAGGACTCACGGGAGAAGAACTTGGTGATCCGCCACGCGGCGCGCACGACGCACGTGGTGTCGTCCAGCACCACGATCGAGCCCGACCCGAGCATCGAGCCCTTCTCGGCGACCTCGTCCTGGCCGAGGGGCAGGTCCAACAGGTCGGGTCCGAACCACGGCGCCGAGACGCCACCGGGGATGATCGCCTTGATCGCGTGATCGTCGATGACCCCGCCGCCGAGTTGTGGGTCGTAGATGAGGTCGCGAAATGTGTTCTTGACCATCTCGATCTCGTAGACGCCGGGGTTGCGCACTCGTCCGGCGAGGGCGAACAGTCGCGTGCCGGTCGAACGCCCACCGCCGAGCGCCGCGAAGGCCTCGCCGCCGTTGGCGACGATCCAGGGCAGGTTCGACATCGTCTCGACGTTGTTCACGACCGTCGGCTCGCCGTAGAGGCCAGCGACCGCCGGGAAGAACGGCGGCTTGATCCGGGGGAACCCGCGTTTGCCCTCGAGGGCCTCGATGAGCGCCGTCTCCTCGCCGCAGATGTACGCCCCCGCGCCGGGGTGCACGACGAGGTCAATCGAGAACTCCGAGCCGAAAACCCGACTGCCCAGCGCGCCATGCTCGTAGGCGTCGTTCACGGCCTGCTGGACCCGTTCGAGTCCGAGGGCGAACTCGCCGCGCAAGAAGACGAATGCCTGGGTCACCTGCAGGGCGTAGGCCGCGATGATGATCCCCTCGACCAGCTGGTGGGGGTCGCGCTCGACCAGGTAGTGGTCCTTGAAGGTCGCCGGCTCAGACTCGTCACCGTTCACCACGAGATACGAGACCGGGGACTTGCGCAGCATCGACCACTTGCGTCCGGCGGGGAAGCCCGCTCCCCCCCGTCCGAGCAACGAGGCCTCGTCGACCTCGGTCGCCACATCCTCGGGGAACATCGTGAGAGCCTTGCGCAGGGCGACGTAGCCGCCGGTCGCCAGGTAGCGCGCCAGCGTGTGCGAGTCGGCGAACTCGGACCTCGACGAGACGATGCGCGGCGCGCTCAGCGTGGCCACTACTTCGTCTCCTTGGACGCGCGGGCCTCGCGGGCCTCGCGGGCGATCGCGCGCTGGGCGGCGACCTCGGCGCGCGGTGCCTGGAGGCCACCGCTGCGCCGCACGCGAATCAGGGTGCCGTGGCTCGGCACGTCGTGGTCGAGGCGACCGGCGAGAAGGTCCGCGACCAGCGAGTCGAACGCCTCGGGCGTCGTGGTGCGCACGTAACGGTGGTTCACCTGCACGCAGGGCGCGATGTTGCAGTCCGCGAGGCACTCAGCTTCCTCAAGCGTGAACAGCCCGTCGGACGACGTGGCTCCGACGGCGCAGCCCAGCGTGGCGCTGGCGTGCTCGAGCATCTCCTCGCCCCCGGCGAGCAGGCAGGCGATGTTGGTGCAGATCCCGACGACGTACTTGCCGACCGGCTCGAGGTGGAACATTTCGTAGAAGAGCGCAGTGCCGCGCACGTCGGCCGGCGTCGTGCCGGTCAACTCGGCGACCTCGGCGATCCCCTCATCGCAGAGGTAGCCGTCCTGCTCCTGGGCCAGGTGCAACAGCGGCAGCATCGCCGAGCGCGCGCGCGGGTACAG
>JAYSQJ010000156.1:0-3945 GCA_043721635.1 Acidimicrobiales bacterium
ACGAGTGGACTACGCGACGTGACGCGCGACCACGCCCTCAGTGGCGCGAACGCTGGGGCGTTAGGCATGGGCTTGCTCGACGACGCCGGCCATCAGCAGGCCGATTGACTCGCGGGAGGCTCCCGGATCGACGACGCCGGTGATCTTGCCCTGGTGCATCACCGCGATCCGGTCGCCTAGTGAGAGCACTTCGTCGAGTTCGGACGAGACGATCATGACGCCGATACCCTCGTCGCGCTGTCGCACGATCTGCTTGTGGACGTACTCAATCGAGCCGACGTCCAGCCCCCGGGTGGGCTGTGAGGCAATGAAGAGGGAGAGAGGCCGTGAGAGCTCGCGCGCGACGATGACCTTCTGCTGGTTCCCGCCCGAGAGCGAGCTGACGGTTTCGCCGATAGACGTCGCTCTGATGTCGAAGTTCTTGACGACCGTGTCGGCGTTCTCGCGAACGGCGGCGAGGTTGCGCGTACCTCGACTGGCGAAGGGCGCGCGGCGCGGCGTGTTCAACACGAGGTTGTCGGCCACCGACATGGAAAGGACCAATCCGTTGCGCTGGCGGTCCTCGGGGACGTGGCCGAGTCCCGCGTCCAGGATCTGACGCGGGGACCGGTTGGTGATGTCGTGTCCGCGAAGTCGTATCGTGCCCGACTCGACGGACCGCAGGCCGGCGAGCGCCTCGACGAGCTCGGTCTGGCCGTTGCCCTGCACGCCGGCCAACGCCAGGATCTCGCCGGCCCTCACGTCGAGCGAGACGCCATTGACCGCGGCCAGTCCCCGGTCGTCGCGCACGACCAGGTCGCGGATCTCCAGGACGTTCTCACCCGGCGCGCGCGGACTCTTGTCGACGGTCAGGATCACCTCGCGACCGACCATGAGCGACGCCAACGACTCCTCGGAGTCCGAGGGTTGGGCGGTCCCCACCACGCGTCCCTGACGGATCACCGTGATGACGTCGGCGACCTCCTTCACCTCTTTCAACTTGTGGGTGATGAAGAGGATCGACTTGCCGGAGTCGGCGAGGGATCGCATGATGGCCACGAGGGCGTCGATCTCTTGAGGGGTCAGCACGGCCGTCGGCTCGTCGAGGATCAGCAGCTCCGCCTCATGGTCGAGGGCCTTAAGGATCTCGACACGCTGCTGGAGCCCGATGGGCAGCTCTTCAACGATGGCGTCAGGGTCGACCTCGAGGCCGAACTCCTTGGACACCCGCCGGATGTCCTCGCGGGCCTTGGGGTAGTCGAGTCGGTTGAAGGACTTGGTGGGCTCGAATCCGAGGACCACGTTCTCGGCCACCGAGAACACGGGAACGAGCATGAAGTGCTGGTGCACCATGCCAATGCCGCGCCGTACGGCCTCGCCGGAGTTGGAGAACCAGACCGGTTCACCGTCGATGAACATCTGTCCCTCGTCGGGGCGCAAAAGACCGAAGATGAGGTTCATCAAGGTCGACTTGCCCGCGCCGTTCTCACCGAGCAGGCAGTGGATCTGTCCGGGCTCGACCACCAGATCGATGGCGTCGTTGGCCGTGAGCGACTCGAATCGCTTGGTCACTCCGCGGAGCTCTAATCGCATAAGTGTTCATCGTAGTCAGCACGAGGGCCCGAGTCGCAGTGACTCGGGCCCTCGTGCTGAGTACGATGCGCCTTTCGGCGCCCGTTCACTAGGGAGCGGGATACGCGTTCGGGTCGAGCGAGATCGTGCCCGCGACGATGCCCGCGGTAATGGTCTTGAGCGCGGCCTTCACCGGAGACGGAATGGTCGTCGCGTTTAGGATCAACGCGGCGCCGCCGTTCTTCAACGTGCCCACGTACGATCCGGCCTTGAAGCGATGAGCGGCCGCGGTCAGCACGGCGGACTTCACCGACGCCTCGACGCCCTTGGTCACGCTGGCCAGGAACCACGAGCAGTCCGGTGCGTCCGAGACGCAGCCGTTGGTGTCCACCCAGAGGATCTGGTGGCCCGGGCCGGCGGCCTTCGCCGCGGCGATGGATCCGAGCCCGACCGAGCCCGCGACGGGGAAGACGATGTCGGCACCGGCGGCGAAGTCGCCGGCCGTGATGGTCTTGCCCGCGGTCTGGTCGGTGAAGTTACCCACGAAGGTGCCCGCGCCATTGAAGACGCCCTTGGAGCGGTCGCCCGCCGTCGGGATCCAGCCGAGGACCTTGACGGTAGCGCTCATGGTCTTGTCGTAGTAACGCACTCCCGCCACGAATCCGTCCATGTAGATGGCGACCGTCGGGAACTGCATACCACCGTAGGTGGCAACGGTGCCCGACTTGGTGCTCGCGGCGGCCAGGTAGCCGGCAAGGAAGCCGTCCTGGTTGGTGGCGTAGGTCAGCGCGAGGACGTGGGTCCCCTTCTTCACTGTCGGGACGTCGTCAACAATCGCGAAGGGCTGCTTGGGGTGGGCGTTGGCCGCCTTCGTGGTGGCCTGGTCCATGAGGAAGCCGACCGTCACGATGATGCCGCACTTCTTATTGATGAAGCTATTGATGTTCGGCGCGTAGTCGGCCGACGACGTGGACGACAGGTACTTGCCCACCACGTTCCGGTTCGCCTTCATGGCGTCCTTGACGCCCTGATACGCCGAGGCGTTGAACGACTTGTCGTTGATGCCACCGGTGTCAGTGACCACGCAGGCCTTGAACTTTGTTGCGGCTGTCGCGGCCGTTCCGGCGACGCTGACCGTCAGCGTCCCCATTACGAGCGATGCGGCACCGAGCGTCATTGCGAGGCGACGTATGCTCCCCATTTGTTTCTCCCTTATCCATTAGTCAACCCTTACGAAGGATTGTCTGAGCGTTGGGCACGGCCCCCGACTGGGACGCTCCATTCGGCCAGATATTTGTCATCCGTGAGACTAGCCCTGAAGTTGACCGGTAGTTGGGTCAGGCCCTCAGGTGGGCCAGCGCCGAAAACCGCTCCGCGGCCAGGCTTCAGACTTTCGACGCGCGACCGGTGTGGCCCGGGAGAGTGAAGCCGACCGCCAGGGCCACCAGCATGATCAGCGCCGAGATCTGGAAGGCGCGCTGGTAGCCGGCCACTTGGGATGCCGCCGGACCGATGCTCCGAAGCGTCGCCAACGTGCGGTCGGCGGCGACAGTGCCGAGGATCGCCAGCGAGAGCGACCCGCCGACCTGGCGGGCCGTGTTGAGCACTCCCGAGGCCAGGCCCGCGTCGGAGCGGTCGACCCCCGAGGTGGCGGCCAGGGCCAGGGGCGAGAAGAGCAGTCCCATGGCGAAGGCGCAGGTCATGGAGGGGGCGAGGATCTGCGTCCAGTAGGAGCTGGTCACCTGGATCATCGAGAGCCAGAAGAAGCCCAGCGTGGCGAGCGTCGCGCCGACCAGCAGCAGGGGCCGCACTCCCGTGCGCGCCAGGCTCCGCGAGCTGATCTGGGCCCCCGCGACGATCGAGATCGACATGGGCAGGAAGGCGAAGCCGGCCTTCACCGGCCCGTAGCCGAGGATGTGCTGGAAGTAGAAGGTGAGGAAGTACCACATTGCGAAGAAGGCGCTGCCCACGAGGAACATGATGGCGTTGGCGGTCGAGAGGGTCCGGGAGCGAAAGATCCGAAAGGGCACCAGCGGATGAGAGGCGACTTGGGACTCCCAGAAGAGGAATGCCACCATTCCGGTGGCTCCGCCGATGAACCAACTCAGGGTCGTCGACGAGGTCCAGCCCCCGGTCGTCGTATTCACGACGCCGTAGATCAGCGAGGTCAGCGAGCCGGTGACCAGCACCGCGCCGGTGACGTCGAGCTTCACGGCGGCGTCACGGTTGCGCATCTCGCGCAGGAACATCGAGGCGACGATCGCCGTGGCGATGCCGAGGGGGACGTTGATGAAGAAGACCCATCGCCACGAGGCCCATCCCGTGAGGACGCCGCCGAGCAGACCACCGACCGCGCCGCCCGCTCCGGCGACGGCACTCCAGGCGCCGATCGCC
>JAYSQJ010000157.1:0-1793 GCA_043721635.1 Acidimicrobiales bacterium
GCGCAGCTCGTCGAGCATCAGCGAGAACTTCTGGGCCCCGCCCAGCGCCCGACCCGAGAGCCCGGCCGCGGCTGCGTAGTGGGTCGCCTCGGCGAAGGAGAGTGCGTGCTCGGCGGCGTAGGCGCCGAGCTTGGCCTGCGCCGCGGCCCCGATGCCGCGCTTGGGCTCGTTGATCACCCGTCGCGCCGACGCCTCGTCGCGGGGGTTGACGATGAGCCGCGAATAGGCCAGCGCGTTACGGATCTCGCGTCGGTCGTAGAAGCGCATGCCCGAGATCACCCGGTACGGGATGGAGGCGCGCAACATCTCCTCCTCGAGCACCCGGCTCTGGGCGTTGGTCCGGTAGAAGATCGCCATCTGGTTCCACTCGATCGACGACCCGCTGCGCAGCCGTCGCAGCTCGGCCGCGACCCAGCGGCCCTCGTCGTACTCGTCGCCGGCGCGGTACAGGCGGATCTGGTCCCCCTTCACGTCGTCGGTGAACAGATTCTTCGCGTGACGGCTGGCGTTCTTCGCAATGACCGCGTTCGCCGCGTCGAGGATCGTCTGAGTGGAACGGAAGTTCTGCTCGAGCACGATCGCCTCGGCGTCGGGGAAGCGCTGCTCGAACTGCAGGATGTTGCGCACGTCGGCCGCCCGGAAGCGGTAGATCGACTGGTCGGAGTCGCCGACCACGCACAGGTTGCGGTGCCGCTCGGCGAGCATGATCACCCACTGGTTCTGGACGCCGTTGGTGTCCTGGAACTCGTCGACGAGCAGGTACTTGAACCGGTTCTGGTACGACGCGAGGACGTCGGGGTCCTTCTTCAGCATCGCCACGGCGTTCAACAGCAGGTCGTCGAAGTCCATGGCGTTGGCGAGCATCAGGCGCTCGACGTAGAGGGCGTAGATCTGGGCGATGCGCCGGTGGTGGGGGTCGTCGCCGAGGGTCTCGGCGTAGGCCTGCGGTCCCAGCATCTCGTTCTTCGCGCCCGAGATGGACGCCGCGACGCTGCGCGGTGACAGGCGCTTGGTGTCGAGGTTGAGCTCCTTCATTATGCGCTCCACGGCACTCTCGGCGTCCCCGGCGTCGTAGATCGTGAAGCCGCGCTCGTAGCCGAGCACGCCGGCGTGAGCGCGCAGCATCCGCAGGCAGGCCGAGTGGAACGTCGACACCCACATCTGGCGCGCGTCGTCGCCCACGAGATCGACGACGCGCCGGCGCATCTCGTCGGCCGCCTTGTTGGTGAAGGTGATCGCCATGATCTCCCACGGCCGCGCGTCGCCGGTCGCGAGGATGTGCGCAATCCGGCGCGTCAGGACCCGGGTCTTGCCCGAGCCGGCGCCCGCGATCACGAGCAGCGGGCCGCCGCGTTGGACAACGGCCTCTCGTTGCGGCGCGGTCAGGCCCTCGAGCAGCGACGTCGGATCCATCCGTGGGGTCTGGTCCACGGGCTCGCCCCACAGGGACTCGTCGGAGAACGGGGTTCCGCTCACTCCCACTCAATGGTGCCCGGCGGCTTGCTCGTGACGTCGAGCGCGACCCGGTTCACGCCCTCGACCTCGCGGATCAGCCGATTGGCGATCCGTTCGACGACGTCGTAGGGCAGGCGGGCCCAGTCGGCCGTCATGGCGTCGTCACTCGTCACCGCCCGGATGATGATCGGGTACGCGTAGGTCCTTCCGTCGCCCATGACCCCCACCGTACGCACGGCCGGTAACACGGCGAAGCTCTGCCAGAGCTCGCGGTAGAGGCCGGCCTTCTTGATCTCGTCGACGACGACGTGGTCGGCGTTGCGCAGGATCTCGGCCCG
>JAYSQJ010000158.1:0-10053 GCA_043721635.1 Acidimicrobiales bacterium
CCGACCTACGTGGCGTGCTGCTGGGCCTCAACCTGGCAACGACCCGAGGCGACATCCACCGCGCCTTCCTCGAGGGGATCGCCTACGCCGTGCGCTCCCACTTCGAGGTCTTCGCCGAGGGCGGCCTCATGGTCGGCACCACGAGGATCACGAACGGCGGGTCGAAGTCGCGCCTCTGGCGAGAGATCCTGGCGAGCGTGCTGGACCGAGACCTGGTGTCGATCGTCGACCATCCCGGCGCCTCGTACGGCGCGGCGGTCATCGCCGGCATCGGGGTCGGGGCGATCGGCGACTGGTCCTACGTCGCGGGTTCGCTGGCGCCGGGCGAGAAAATCTCCCCGAACCGGGGTCAGGTGGCGCTCTACGACGAGCGCTACGGCCAGTACCAGGCGCTCGGCGCTGCGACGAGGCCGTTCTCGCACGCGTTGGCCCGGGGGAATCGTTAGGCGCTCGAGGGGATCCAGATCGCCGCCGTTTCGTCGCCGTAGGCGCTGCAGCGCCCCCGGAGGTACTCGACGCCGACCCATCCGCAGATGAGCGCGTCGAGGGCGTCCTCGAACCGCTTCAGCTCGGCCTTGGTGCCGGTCTTGAGGGACTGGCTCGACGGCAAGGGCAGGTCGATCGCCGCGACGGTCTTGGCGAGCTCGTCGTAGATACGGCGCCACTGGTCCACGATCAGTCGTCGTTGCTCGGCGGGCGACTTCACCTCGTCACGCCAGTAGCGCGTCGCCCGGCTGATCTTGTACTCGACGCGGTAGTCCGCGTGGAGCAGGGCCAGCAGCGCCGGGTGGGGGTAGACCTCGACGAGGGCCGGCACCGCGCCACTGGCCGCAGTCGTCGTCGTCACTCGGAAGCCGAGCCGCGCGAATCGTTCGGTCAGTTCACGTCCGAGTTCGCCGGGCCGGGTTGTCGTAGGGGAGTGGGTGCTGCATCCTCGTGCGCCGAACGTGTGCGACACGGCGTTGTCGGCCGTTCGGCGTCCCTTGATTTCCCCAATCGCGACGGGCATATCGACAGTCACGAGGTCGACCGGTCGGCCACCGAGCAGCCGCTGGGCCGCTTCGAGGATGGCGCCGACGTCGGGCTTCTCGCCACGGGGCGTCTGAGTCCAGTCGACCAACGTCCGGTCGGCCAGTGCGATGAACTGGCCGTAACTCGGACTCAGGCCCGCACAACGCCATCGGCCACCGGAATCGGTCAAGAGTGCGACGCCGCTCGGTTCGTGCTCGGTCCAGGCCGGGTCGAGGGCCAGAATGCTCGCCATGTTGAGGTCAGACTACGTCGCCATTCGTTCCACACCGGGCACCCCCACGCTCAATCGATTGGCGAGCTCAGTCGTCGAAGCTCCCGTGACGGCCGGAGCCGGCGACGAAGCGGGCGACGGCCTCGACCATCTCGGCGCGCACCGAGACTTTTCCGTGCTCGAACTCAATGCGCATCGCTTCGGACTCCTCGAGTCCCCACCCTTCGTGCATCGAGAGCCGGTCGTGGCGCATGCAGATCTCGGGGAAAGCGGCAATCTCCTCGGCGAGCGCGATCGCGCCGGCGCGAGCCTGGCCCTTCGCCACGACGCGGCTGACGAGGCCCATCGCGAGCGCCTCGGTCGCCCCGACGGCCCGTCCCGTGAGGATGAGGTCGAGGGCCCGACCAGTGCCGATGATTCGCGGCAGCCGCACGGTGCCGCCGTCAACCAGCGGCACGCCCCAACGACGGCAGAAGACGCCGAGCGTGGCGTCATCCTCCATCACTCGCAGGTCGCACCAGAGGGCGAGCTCGAGGCCACCGGCGACGGCATATCCGTCGATGGCGGCGATCACGGGCTTGGCCAACATCATCCGCGACGGTCCCATCGGGCCGTCGCCCTCGGGGTCGAACCGGTTGGTCGAGTCGGTGCCCATGGCCGAGAGGTCGGCCCCAGCGCAGAACGTGCCGCCCTCGCCAGCGAGGACCGCGACCTTGGCGGTGTCGTCGACCTCGAAGTCGCGAAAGACCTGGACCAACGCCTCGGCGGTGTCGCGATTGACGGCGTTTCGCTTTTCGGGCCGGTTGATCGACACGACGAACGTGGCGCCGGTCCTCTCGGTCCTCACCAGTGGCTCGGTCATGGCTGCGTCCTCTCTCGTAACGCCCGGCGCAGCACCTTGCCGACGGCGGACTTCGGCAGGGCGTCGATGAAGTGGATCTCCTTGGGGACCTTGTAGGCCGCGAGGCGCGCTCGAGCGAACTCGCTGAGCTGTTCGGCGGTGACCTTCGCCCCGGGCTTCAGCACCACGAAGGCGACGACGGCCTCGACCCACTTGGGGTCACTTCGTCCCACGACGCCGCACTCGGCGATCGCGGGGTGGGTCAGCAGCACGTCCTCCACCTCGTGGGGGTAGACGTTGTAGCCGCCCGAGATGATCATGTCCGAGGCCCGCTCGACGAGGTGGAGGTAGCCCGAGTCGTCCACGAAGCCGAGGTCCCGCGTGCGGAGGTGGTGGGGGCCCAGGAACGTCGTGGCGTTCAGCTCCGGCGTGTCGAGGTAGCCCTTCATCACGAACGGGGCCTCGACGGTGACCTCACCGATCTTGCCGGAGGCGACCTCGTGGCCGGCGTCGTCGACGATGCGGATGGTCGCGTCGACGCTCGACGAGCCGGCCGAGCGCAGGAGACCTCGCGCGGGGTCGTGGTCGGCGGGTGACAGGACCGAAATGGCGAGCGGTGCCTCGGTCTGTCCATAGTACTGGGTGAAGATGGGCCCGAAGGCCTCGAGGGCGGCCGTCATCGTCGCCGACGGCATGGGAGAGGCTCCGTAGATGATCGATCGCAGCGCCAGTTCGAACTGGCGCGGATCGGCGCTGCTCAGGAGCATCTGGACCATGGTCGGCACCATCGACGCGTGGGTGACGTGCTGGTCGGCGCAGCTCGCGAGGTACGCGCCCGGTTCGAAGCCGGCCAGCACGTGGGCGCGGGCACCGCGCAACCAGAACGGCAGAACGAACGTGCCCGAGGCGTGAATGAGCGGCGCGGCGTGGATCATCACGTCGTCGCGATCGGGCGAGACGAGGTTCGCCAGGATATTGGTGACGATCGCACCGTAGGTGGCCTGGCTGTGCAGGGCGGCCTTCAAGGTGCCGGTCGTGCCCGAGGTGAAGAGCGCCAGAACCGGGTCGCTCGCGACGTGGCCTCTCACCGGCGCCGCCGATGAGGCCGACTGCGCGGCGTCGAGGATGTCGAGGTGGCCGAGGTCGTTCGCGCCGAGGCTGAGGAACTCGACGCCTTCGAGCTCAGCCTCCAATTCCTGGGCCCTCGCACTGAGCGAAGGCGAGTAGATGACGCGCTGCACCTTCGCCGAGGTGATCATCGAGCCGTGCTCGCGCAGCGACAGACGTGCGTTGAGCGGCACTCGCACGCAGCGCGCCTTCAGTGCCGCGAAGTCGAACGGGATGGTCAGTAGTTCGTTGCCGACGAGGATCCCGATCCGCTCGAGCTTCTTCACGCCGAGACCTACGAGGACGTTGGCCAGGCGGCTCGAGATCTCGTCGACCTGGGTGAAGGTGAGATGTGATCCTTCGGTCGAGACCGCGACGCGGTCCCGGTGGCGTCGGGCCCCCGCACCGATCATCTCCACTGGAAACATCCGAACCTCTCCGTTCGCTCACGCTACGTGCATGGTAGCGAGGTCGAACGCGTGCGAAAACTGTGACGGGGCACGGCGACACGGGCGCGGCGCCCCGTCGCGGTTAGACCGAAGGGGCCGGTGGTGCATCGCCCGGGGGGAACAACCCGGCCGTCGGGCTGGCCGCGGTCAGGTGCCGGTGGATCTCCTCGAGCAGGTCGGTGTTCTGCTTCACCAACTTGGTGAGATCGGTGTTCTCGGCCAGCAGGACCTTGATGTCGTCGGTGTTTTTCACGGTGTGCAAGGCAATCTCCGAGGAGATCGAGTCGGCGCGCTTCGCAGCGATCAAGAGGGCGGCGGCCTGCACGCCCGCCAACATCGAGAGGAAGAGGTTCAAGAGGATGTAGGGGTACGGGTCGAAGGCCCGGTGGTGGATGACCCGCTGGAGGAAGAAGGTGTTCACGGTCGCCCAGAGGATCATGATCGCGAAGAAGCTGAAGACGAAGGGCCACGAGCCCATGACGTTGCGCATCTTGTCGGCCGCGCGCTCGCCCCGACTGAGGTTCTCGCCCGTGCGCACGCCGGGGTGTTCGTGCCATTGGGACTGCCATCCGGACTTAGCCATTGGGCAATCTTCTCACGGCGACGTGGTGAAACGCGGAATACTGGGCCCATCCCATAGCCTTGGCCGGGCGTCGCAATCAACGCGCCGGGGACCGGATTCACCGAACGGGCAGGGAGACTTGAGTCTGTCATCGTCATCAGTGCCAATGAGCGAGGGCGTCGCTGCAGTGCTGCGTACGCTGGGTGCGGCGGCGCCGTCGGCCCTCGAGTTCGCGCCCGACGCCAACCCGGGTCGAGCGAGCATCGTCCACGGGAACACCGCCGAGGTGGTCTGGTGCGACGCTGTCGGAGTTGAGCACACGTCGATCTGCCAGTTCGCCACCGTCCTCGACCCCAGTCCCGTGGCGGGGGACTGGGTGAGCGTGCGTGACGGCTACCTCGTGGGCGTCTCGCCGCGGCGCACGGCCCTTCGCCGACCGCACCCCAACCAGCGTGACGTCCAGGTCCTCGCCGCCAACCTCGACATCGTGCTCGTGGTCGTACCAATCGACCGCGGCCTCAATCTTTTGATGCTCGAACGACTCGCCGTGATGGCTTTCGACAGTGGGGCTCGGCCGTTCGTGGTACTCACCAAGTCCGACGGCGCCGAGGTGCTCGACGCGCTCGTCGAGGAGGCGGAGCTGACCGTGCCCGGCGTTGAGGTGTTGACCACGAGCTCGGCGAGCGGCCACGGTATCGAGCAGCTTCGTGAGGTTCTGCGCATCGGCGTCACCGCGGTGATGCTCGGCGCCTCCGGCGCCGGCAAGACATCCTTGCTCAACGCGCTCGAGGGATCGAGGGAGGTGACTCGTTCACTGAGTCGCACCGGCGAGGGACGCCACGCGACGACGACGCGCAAGCTCTATCGCCTGTCGAGCGGCGGGGTGCTTCTGGACATCCCGGGCATCCGGTTGCTCGACTTGATGGTCGGACAGGAGGGTATCGACGAGGCCTTCGCCGACATCACCGAACTGGCCGAGGAGTGCCGCTTTGCCGACTGCCGTCACGACGGCGACGAAGGCTGCGCCGTCGAACTGGCGATTCTCGACGGCGAGCTTCCCCTTCGGCGCCTCGAGAGCTGGCGAACGGCTCAGGCCGGTATCGACCAGCGCGTTCGGCTGCAGGAGCGTGCGCCGAAGAGTCGGCGACGCTCATTGCGGGCGAGACCTGACGCGTCGGACGACGACGGAGACGATGACGATGACGATGGCGACTGAGGCGTCGGTGACCGGCCTCAGTTCGACGCATCGGCGATCTCCAGGGCCAGCAGGGGCGCCGAGGCCTTGTTGACGCACTCCTCGTACTCGAACTCCGGTTGGCTGTCGGCGACGACGCCGCCACCGGCTTGGACGGTTGCCGTGCCGTGGCGCAGCGAGATGGTCCGGATGGTGATCGCGAAGTCGGCGTTGCCCGAGAGCGAGAAGTAGCCGACCGCCCCGCCGTAGGGGCCGCGGTAGACCGACTCGAACTCATCGATCAACTCCATGGCGCGCACCTTGGGCGCGCCGGTGAGGGTGCCGGCCGGAAAGAGGGCGTCGAAGGCGTCGAAGGCGTCGAGGCCCTCTCGCAGCTCACCCGTGACCTGGGAGACGAGGTGCATGAGGTGCGAGAAGCGCTCGATGTGGGCGAGCCGCTCAACTTGGACGGTGCCCGGCGTGGCGACCCGCCCGACGTCGTTGCGCCCGAGGTCGACGAGCATGACGTGCTCGGCGATCTCCTTGTCGTCGTGGAGCAGCTCGTTCTCCAGGACCTGGTCGTCGGCCTCGCTCAGACCGCGAGCGCGGGTCCCCGCGATCGGTCGGGTGCTGACGAGTCCCTCGTGGACCCGCATGAGCATCTCGGGTGAGGCCCCGACGATCTGGCTCTCGCCCGAGTCGAGCAGGTACATGTAGGGAGAGGGGTTGAGCGCGCGCAGCACGCGGTAGAGCGTCAGCGGGTCCACGTTGCTCGCCCGGCGGAACTGCTGGCTCGGCACCACTTGGAAGACGTCGCCGGCGTAGATGTACTCTCTCGCCCGCTCGACGATTCGTCCGTATTCCACGGCCGTGAAATTCGAAAGGCTCTTCGCGAGCGCGCGGACGTCGACGACGGTTCGCTGGCTCGGGGCGGTCGCGATGAGTCGCTCGACCGCGGGGTCGTTCGGCGGCGGCGGCGCCAGCAGCGCCGCGACGATCTCGTTCAATCGGTCGACGGCATTGGCGTAGACGGTCTTGGGATCGACGTCGTCCTCGAGGATGGCGTTCACGACGGCTGTCGTCGAGTGGCGCACGTGGTCGCAGATGAGGACCGCGCCGGGGAAGGAGAAGTCGACGTCGGGCCACATGTCGGGGGCGGCTTCGCGGGGCAGCCGCTCGAGGCGGCGCACGTAGTCGTAGGCGACAAAGCCGACGGCCCCGCCGAAGAAGTCGGGGAGCGTGCGTGGCGTGTACGTGTGGTATCGCTTCAGCAGTCGCCGAAGCGCTTCGAGTGGCGCGAGGTCGGCGTCGTCGACGACGGTGCCCTCGACGATGGTCGCGCCGTCGAGGGTCGTCACGCGCCAACTGCGGTCGAGGCCGATGAACGAGTAGCGCCCCGTCGCCTCGCCGAGGGCGGCCGACTCGAGCAGGAAGATGGCCCGGGGCCCGAAGCGCTGGTAGAGCGACACCGGCGTCTCGCGGTCCAACTGCAGCGTGGCGGGCAGCGGGACCACGTTGTAGCCCTGGTCGACCAGTTCGAGGAACGTCGGCAGGTCAATGGGGTCCATTGGGAAATGCTACCGAGTCCCTTCCCGTAGGATTCCCATCAATGAATACCGCGCCGACGATTCTGGTGGTGGACAACTACGACTCCTTCGTCTACAACCTCGTCCAGTACCTGGCCGAGCTCGGCGCGACGGTGACGGTAGTGCGCAACGACGCCGTGGACGCCAGCGGCGTGGCGTCGATCGCGCCCGATGGTGTGCTGGTGTCGCCCGGACCGGGCCATCCCCGCGACGCCGGCAACTGCCTCGAGATCATCCGGTACTGCGCCGAGCACGGCCTGCCCCTGCTGGGCGTCTGCCTCGGTCACCAGGCGCTCGGCGAGGAGTTCGGGGCCACCGTCTCGCGCGCGCCCGAACTGCTGCACGGCCGCTCCAGTCTGGTTGAGCACGCGGAAGTGGGAGTCTTCGCGGGCGTCACCAATCCGCTCGTCGCTGGCCGCTACCACTCGTTGGTCGTCCAGGAGGAGGAACTGCCCGACGAGCTCGAGGTGACCGCGCGGTCGCACGGGCTCATCATGGGCATGCGCCACCGCACGCTGCCGTTGGAGGGCGTGCAGTTCCACCCGGAGTCCGTGCTGACCCAAGACGGCTACCGGATCCTGGCGAACTGGCTCAAGGTCTGCGGCTCCAGCGACGCGCTCGAGCGCGCTGAAATGCTCACCGTTCGCATTGACGCGGTCCGCGCGGCGCTGCCCTAACCGACGCGTTAGTACTCGGCGCGAATTATTCCAGGATCGGGGCTTGGAGGCCGTGCACCGGGTCGTTCGGGATCCGGTGGCGCACCACCTGGATGAGGATGATGAAGGCCGAGGGCAGCATCACGAAGCTGGGCAGCGCCACGGCCAGTTGGTGGATTAGCAGTCCGTAGACGAGCCAGCAGAGTGCGGTGACGCAGGCCGTCGCCCAGCTGATCGCTGAGACCCCGCTCAGGTCCTTGGGTCGGATGACGAGCGCCAGTTGGGGCAGGTAGATCACGACCGAGCTCAAGACCGCGACCGTCGCCATGATCCAGCGCAGGCTGTGGAACGTGCCGATGAACGTGGCGACGACCGTGACCAGCGTGAGCCCGCCGATCCCGAGCAAGCTCCGAGCCATCTTCTCCTGGCTCTGGGCCGCGAGGAAGGCGACGGTGGAGGCGACGATCAGGCAGGGCACGTTGGCGTAGATCTCGGCTGGCACGTGGAAGACGAAGCCGTAGCAGAGCCAGATCTCTGCGACGAAGGACGACAGCAGCCATGTCGCGAGCGACACGCCCTTCGCTCCGGTGGTGCGAATGCGCGCCGCCTGGGCGAGGGCCTGGAAGATCGTGATCGCCGGGGCGGCCACGGCCAGGCTCGCGGTGAAGGTGGAAGTGGCGATGATCATCGGGGTGCGTCTCTTTCAACTGGCACTCGCGGTGACCCTCTTGCTCGTCGACCGTTCAGCGCATCGATTCTATCGGTCGAGGGTGTCGAAGGGTTCGACCCGATGACGAATGGCTCAGTTGAAGTTGGCGCCGATCTCGACGCGGGTCTCGGTGACGGCACCGTCTATCAACTCCACCCGGTAGGCGGCCGGGCCGCCGCGCGGTTCGGGGTTCACGTCGGCGACGACTCCGGTCGCCTCGAGCCCCTCGTACCAGATGCCCACGCCGTCGTCGGTGGCGTAGGCCAGCGGCGCCAGGACGCCTCCGACCATGAAGCCGTGCAGCGAGGGACGGCGCGTCGGCTCGGCGTCGTAGTGGACGCTGTTGGCGTAGGGGAGGAATCCGAGGCCGTTCGTGAGCGCCGTCAGCTCCGGCCCGAACGAGTCGGTGTTGCCCCCGACGTGCCAGCAGAGGCTGCCGGCCGAGACGCCCGCCAGGATCACTCCCTGCTCCCAGGCCGCGCGCATCGCCCAGTCGACGCCGTGCAGGCGCCAGAGCGCCAACAGGTTGGCGACCGATCCGCCACCGACCCAGACGAGGTGGGCGCCGCAGAGGCGATCCTCGGGATCGGCCGAGGGCTGGGGGAAGAGCCGCAGCTCGGTGACGTCACAGCCGGCCGCGTTGAAGGCCTCGTAGGAGGCAGCGTAGGAGACGCCGGGATCGCCCATCGCGGTGTAGACGAGACAGACTCTTGGGCGGACTTTGTCGGTGAGCGAGAGCGCGTCGAGCAGCATCGAACCGAGTCGCACGGACCCCTGGACCGGGCCCGCGACGAATCCCCCCGACGTCGCCAGGATGCGTGGAGTCCTCACGCCTCAGGTATACCGCACCGCGCGCCGCGCCATAGGTGGTTCGGCGCCCTGCGTAGTATTTGAACGTCAGATATCCCCGGAGGAGTGCCATGGCGACGAGCGAAGCAGTGATCGACCAGTTGATCGAGGATTTGGTAGGGCAGTTCGCGTCGACGCCGACCGATCCCGCCACCTTCCTCGGCGAACAGTTCGACCGGGGCCTCGCGTGGGTGCACTTCCCGGTCGGTATGGGCGGCCTCGGCGGCAGTCCGAGCGACCAGCTCTACGCGATGCGCAAGCTCTCCAAGCTCGGCGCGCCCTCGGCCATCGGGCGAAACGTCATTGGCTACGGCATGGTCGCCCCGACGATCGCCGCCCACGGCACCGACTGGCAGAGGTCACGCTTCCTGCGCCCCCTCTTCACCGGCGAGGAGATCTGGTGCCAACTGTTCAGTGAGCCCGGCGCCGGATCGGACGTCGCCGCGCTCGCCATGCGCGCGGAGCGCGACGGCGACGAGTGGATCCTGAACGGCCAGAAGGTCTGGACGACGCTCGCCCACGAGTCGGCCTACGGCTTGATCATCGCGCGCTCCAACCCCGATGTTCCCAAGCACCGCGGGATCACGGCCTTCCTCGTCGACATGCACGCCCCCGGCGTCGACGTCCGCCCCCTCTTCCAGGCGACCGGCGAGGCCGAGTTCAACGAGTGCTTCTTCACCGACGCGAGGGTACCCGACACCCAGCGCCTCGGGGACGTGGGCGAGGGCTGGGCCGTGTCGATCACGACGTTGATGAACGAGCGGGTGTCGATCGGCGGCACGGTGCCGCCGCGCGGGTCCGGGCTCATTGGCGAGGCGATGAAGATCTGGAAGAAGCACTGGACGGGCCGCGACGACGCGCACGCCATGGCGGTGCG
>JAYSQJ010000159.1:0-9808 GCA_043721635.1 Acidimicrobiales bacterium
CCAGCGTCGGCTGTGGTTGAGACAATATATCGAGCGCTAGCGAAGGGCCGCCGAGACTCTCCTAAGCAACTACATGATGCGATCATCTCGATGGGAGCCAGCATCGAACCCTTGACCGACGTCGACACAATCCGCGCCGGTGAGTTAATTTACCTCAGCCGCATCGCCAGCTTGAAGACAGGCGGCAAGTCATTATCGCTCGGCGACGGGTTGTGCATCGCCACCGCCGAGCGACTTGGTCTCCCCGTCGTAGGTGGCGATGAGCATTGGAAGTCGGTGAAGATGTCGATCAAGTTCAAGTCGTTCAAGGAACTCGGCAAGCGCTGATTAATCTTTAGACACAGGGGCGAACTCGCTCGAACTCGGGTGCCCGCCCTCGCCCTCCGACGAGCATGAAGCGCAGCGCCTGGCGAAGCGCCAGGTAGCACCGCCGATCCTGGGTTGGGTTGCGCGAGCGCAGAAACTCGGTGACCCGAAACTCACCGTGGGCGTCGAGCAGTCCCGGCACCGCCGCCAGGATCTCCTCGCGTGTCGTGCCGGGCTGCGTAAGAAGCCTGGTGGGAACCGTGAACGGCTCGAGTTCGACCAGTCATTCGTTTGGATGCGGTAACACCCCCTCCACCAACAAGTATTATACCTGGTCAAAGGCATAGCAGGTTTCCGGATGTGGCAGAACACTACCGGAAACGGTATAGTAGCGCCAGTAGTGGAAGGCAGAACAATACCGAAAACGGTAGGGTTCTGCCAACCACTTGGCAAGGTGTGCACAAGGCACTGCGCACGGCACTGGTGACAGCAGCATCAAGGAGAACACATGGCGACGTATCGACAACAGGCATGGGACATTGCCCTCGACAAATACGGCTACATCACGACGGGTGAGGCGACTGAAGCAGGTATCCCACCGGGTGAATTAGCCAAGCTGGCAGGCCGCGGCAGGCTGCGCAACGTCGCTCGTGGGATCTACCACTTCGACGACATGCCTGCAAACAAGTTCGATCAATTCTACGAGGCGGTACTTCGAGTGGGTGAGGACGCGTTCCTTACCGGTGACGCCGTCTTGGCGCTTCACGACCTTGCATTGGTGAGCCCCCGTCGGATCAAGGTGGGTACTAGGCGCCGTCACCGACGTGAACTCCCACCGTGGATCAACATGGTGAAGACTGTGGCGCAACCAAGCGACATCGTTTTGTTCGAAGGTATCCCAACCCTCAAAGTCGCCCAGGCAATGCGTGAGGCTCGAAACTACGTAATGCACCAGCGGCTCCTCGAGGCGCTGCCAGCTGCTCAACGAGAGGGACTGATTGCACCCGGTGAAGTGGAGGAACTGACCAAGGAACTTCTCGGTGCAAAGCCGTGAACGACACTCCCCGATACTCCGATCGCCCGAAGCACAGTGCGGCGTTACAAAGTCGCCTCGTATTCACACGTACGGCGACCGGCGAACAGACACCTCGGCTGCTGAGAACGATGGCCAGCGTCGTAGTCGCTCAGATGCTGCCTGGCGGTGCTGTCAAGGGTGGCGCAGCTATGAACCTCCGCCTCGGTCCGGACCGATCACGATTCTCGACTGACCTCGATGTCAGTCGCCCGCGAGCGTTCGCCGAGGACGACTTCATAGCGAAGCTCCAGGAGAACCTGACGACGGGATGGAGCGGCTTCACCGGATTCGTCATCAAGGGGAAGAAGAAGGCTCCACGAGATGTACCTGAACAGTACGTGATGCAGCCGTTCGCCGTCCAAGTCATCTACGCGGGGAAGATAATCTCGCGAGTGCCACTCGAGATTTCCATGGATGAGATTGAAAGCACGACGGTCGCTGTCGAGACCATAGACGACGACCTCGTTCGCCTGTTCACCGATATCGGTCTGGACGCTCCGCTGCCCTGCTCAGTACTCAGTGTTGAGCACCAGATTGCTCAAAAGATGCACGCCTGCACCGAGGTGGTGCGCAACAACACGAACGAGCGTGCACACGATCTAGTGGACATCCAACTGCTCTACGAGGATGAAGAGTTCAATCCGATTGACCTGGGTGCTATCGCTCGCCGACTTTTCGTGTTGCGTAAGAAAGGCGAGTGGCCACCCACTGTGCGTGAACTTCCGGAATGGTTATCGCTATACGCGGCAGCCGCTGAAGGACTGGAAGTTCGCGATTTGGCGCAGTCAATCGTGTGGGTTAACGAATTAATTTCCTCTTGCGCAGCCGACACTAACTAAACGGCAGAGCCTTCAGTCTGTATACGCCTCTACGCACCCGCTCGAACTCAGGCTCCCGTCCCCGCCCGCCGTCGACCATGAAGCGCAGGGCTCGCTTCACCGTCAAGTAGCGCCGCCGGTCACGGGTTGGGTTGAGCAAGCGCACCAGTTCGGTAACCCGAAACTCGCCGCACTCGTAAACGAGCCCCGGCACTCCCGCCAGGATTTCCTCGCGGGCGGTACCGGGCCGTGCAAGCAGCCTGGCGGGGACCGTGAAGGGCTCGAGTTCGACCAGCCACTCGTTCGGATGGGGTAACACTCTCTCCGGTGATGTACCGGTTGAGGTGAGCTATCGCGAAGGTGTCGAGGACCCGACGGTGCCTGCTCTCATCGGTACGCCCTTCTACAAAGACTTCGAGATTCTTACGATGTCGATTCCCGAAATGTCGGTCGAAGAGATGCGGGCGCTCGCTTAGCGCGTCGGAGTGACCGACCTCGTGGACCTGGCCGAGATGCTCGCTCGCGCTGACGTCGCCAACGAAGAAGTCGCAACGCTGGCTCGGGTCAAGTTCGAGCCCGTCAGTCCAGAGTCGAGAATCGTGCAAATCGAATTGAACAACACTTGATGGAGATGCGAGCTGACTACGGCAGCGTCGTGCCGGGTCTGTTTCTCGCTGCTTGGTCGTATGAGGAGGCGATGGCCATCGTCTGGCCGAGGATCAAGAATCTGATCCCGTAGCCGCGCCCATGACGGAGCGTTTGAGTCCAACCGGCACTTTGAGGAACCGGCCCCGGCATGTTGGTCCACATCTCCAAGAATTGTGATTGCGGTCACCTGCTGACGGCAACCAGTCGCTGTTCTCCGTCGCCCTCGAGGTGCGCGAAGAGGCCCTGCGCTAAAAAGCGAGGTCGCTGTACTCGGTGCGGATGGCCGCGTTGGCGAGCACGTGCAGGGCCCGTAACCAGTCGTCGGGATCGATCGAGAGCGCGTGCTCACCCTCGAGGGCGATCTGGCCGAAGAACAGCGCGTACCAGATTCGCGCGAAGGCGACGCCGCTCATGCCGTCGGCCAATAGGTTCTTATCGACCAGGGGCGCTACGCAGCTGAGGATCAGCGCGCTCGTCTCCTGTTTGGCGGCGGCGATGCCGGCGAGGGCCGCGGGGTTGTGCTGGGCGAAGGACATGCTTTCGATGCGGTGGATGCGGGCCTCGGTCCGCTCGGGGGTCTGGGCGTCGGCGATGATGGTCTTCAACGCTTCGCGAAGGTCGTCAATCGTCTCGACACTTCGCAACGGCTTGGTGAAGATCTCGGCCGTGCCCACGAGGACCTGGCGGTACCGGTGGACCATCGTCGAGGCGATCAGGTCCTCGCGGTCGTCGAAGTAGCTGTAGAGCAGAGCGACCGAGACTTCGGCCTCGGAGGCGACTCGCTTCACGCGGAACTGCGTCATGCCGTTGCGCTCGATCTCGAGTGCCGCGGCGTCGAGGATCTTGTCGCGGGTCTTCATAGTCGAAGACTATCCCGGTGCCGACGAGGCGTCCTCGAGCTCGGAGGCCCAGTCGCGGGTGCTCAGGATATCGGCCATCCGGTGCAGGAATCGCGCGGCGTAGGCGCCGTCGACCGCGCGATGGTCGAAGGTGAGGGCCAGGTTTCCAGCTGAGTGAATGGCAACGGACTCGCCCCCGTGGACGTCGGTGACGACCACCGGTTTGCGGGTGACGCCGTCGGTCGAGAGAATGGCGACCTGGGGCTGGTTGATGACGGCGCCGGTGAGCAGGGTACCGAAGGGTCCCGGGTTGGTGATGGTGATCGTCCCGCCGGTCATGTCGTCGACGGTGAGCTTCTTGGACCGCGCGGCCGTGGCCAGTTCACGAATCCGTCGAGCGATGCCGCGCAGGTCGTACTGGTCCGCGTTTCGCACAACCGGCACGACGAGCCCGTCGCCGTCGAGGTCGACCGCAACCCCCAGGTTGAGGTCGTGGTGGACGATCAGCTCGTTGTCACCGACCGAGGCGTTGAGGTGCGGGAACTCGCGAAGGGCCTGGAGCGCGGCCAACGCGTTGAACGGCAGATACGTGAGGCTGAATCCCTCACTCTGCTTGAATGCCGGCCCGAATCGCTGACGGACGATGTCGACACGTTCGTAGTCCGTCTCCATCACCATCAGGGTGTGGGCGGAGGTGGCCTTCGACCTCACCATGCGTTCGGCGGTGAGCCGACGAATCTTCGTGAAGGCAACGACCTCGTCGCCCCTCACCGACGCGACGACGGGTCCGGTGGTCCCCGAGGTCCCCGAGGTAATCGCCGCCTCGACGTCGCGTCGAGTGAGGCGACCATTTGATCCCGTTCCCGAGAGGGTCGACGGATCGAGATCGTGGTCGCTCAGCAGTCGGCGCACGACGGGCGAGAGCGAGGAGCCGCCGGTCGACTCGTTCGAGGCGTTCGAGGGGTTCGCGGCGACGGCGGCGAGGACGTCGTCGCGGGTGACGCGGCCCCCTGGTCCCGTGCCGACCAACAGAGCTGCGTCGAGTTCGTGCTCGGCGAGCAGACGGCGCACGACGGGCGAGAGTTTCTCGTCGCGGGCCCGTTCGTTTGGAGCGACCGGGCCGCTTGTCGGGGCCAACGGCTGTGGGCCACCCGTGACGACGCCCGGCGCGGCCGGCTCGATCGGGTCACCCTCGGCGCCGATGACCGCGAGTCGCGTCCCAACGTCGACGGTGACGCCCTCGTCGACGAAGATGGCGATCAGCACACCGTCCGCCGGTGCCGGTATTTCGGTGTCGACCTTGTCAGTCGAGACCTCGAAGAGGGGTTCACCACGGGTGACCACGTCACCCACGTGCTTCAGCCACTTCGTGACCGTGCCATCGGCGACGGTTTCGCCCAACTGGGGCATCGTGACGTCAGCCATGGTCGCGGGACTCCGTATTCAAAATGGTCGAGAGGCCCGACATTACTGGGCCACGACCGAGAGGCGATCGGCCATCCAGTCGGCGCTGAGGGGACGATGGCGGTAGACGACGTTGGCACAGCCGTGGTTGCCCTCGTCGAGTAGCACGACCGTCGAGTCGCCGTTCGCCTCTTCGGCGAGCCGCACCCCGTCGCTCCAGGGAAACAGTCGATCCTTCTTGCCCATGATGACGAGCAGCGGCGCGGTGATCTTTGACGCGTGGCCCTCGAGGGTCAGGTCCCAGGCCCGTCGTTCGGCCTCCTCGGGGGACCCGCAGAACGATCGGACTTCGAAGGCTCGCCTGGTGAGGGGATTGAGGCCGTGCCACGACGCGCCGAGGTTGTAGGGCCCGGCGAGGGCGATGGTGGCCCGAATGGGCAGGTCGGAGCTGGCGAGCCGGGCGGCGTAGAAGCCACCGAGACTGACCCCCCAGACGCCGACGCGCGTCGCGTCGACCTCGGGCATCTGGGTCAGTCGGGCGAGGACCGCTTCGCCGACCACGTCCCAGTCGGGTCGAATCGGCAACGTCCACTCGGCTTCGCCCTGACCCGGCCCGTCGAGGGCGAACGTGGCCATACCCCGCTCGAGGAAGGACCGTTCCACCTCGCGCAGTTCGTCCTTGGTCGAGTCGAGTCCGGGTATCAGCAGCACGGTCGGGTGGGGGCCGAGCGCGGGTGGGGGACGAAAGAGCCCCACCAGCGTCGATCCATCGAAGGGGATCTCTACGCGTTGGCCGGGGGGCGAAAAGAGCGGCGTCGCCCGATTGAGGCACTCCACGGCCCGCGCGTGGGCCGCTTTCGCCTGATCAGGATCGTGAACAAAGAGGAATTTACCGAAGTGAAAGTACGTCGCCGCGCGAGCGTAGGCCTCACCGGCGCTGAGGTTACGGCCGTCGGACAGGGCCTCGTCGCCGAGCGCGACGTGCTCCTCGGCCCCCGCGCACCACGCCGCGCACCACTCGTCCCATCGCTCGAGACTGCGCGTGATGCGCGCGTAGTCGTTCGCGTCGACTCCGTTGACCGTGAATCGGGGCTCCCAGTTGGCGATAGCCGCTTCGAGCAGGACGTCGGTCATGGTCCTCCTCGGACGACAGTCGTGAAGGCGATGGTAACGGACGATCGCTCGTTGTCGATAGGGCGATCGCCTAAAAACGTTTAAGGGACGAACTGAACTCTTTTCATGGAGAAACGGGCGTTTTGGGCGGTCCTGCGCTTGACGCTTCACGGCCCTGTCGTTAGGGTTACGAAATCGCTCACCGAGCGATCACCTTGGAGTCACAGGTATATGGGGGTCTTTCAAGGTTCGACAACCGCGGGGGGAAAACATGAACAGAAGAGGAAAACTTTTTCGCACACTTGCTGTGAGTTCGCTGGCAGTTTCGTCAGCTGTCACGATGGCGACCACGAGTGGTGCCAGTTCGAGCGGGCTCGCCAAGGGTGCGCCCATCAACATCGGCATCTCGCTCTCGCTGACCGGCGACTTCTCGGCCGATGGCATTGCCTTCCAGCAGGGCTACCGGCTCTGGGCGGCTGACGTCAACCGGGCCGGCGGGCTCCTCGGGCACAGGGTTGTGCTCACCTTTGTCTCGGACGCCTCTAAGGCGGACCAGGTGCAGACCAACATCCAGAATCTGATCTCGGTCAAGCACGTCAACCTGGTCTTCGGGCCGTTCTCGTCACTGCTGACCATCCCGGCGGCCAAGGCCGCCTCACGCTTCGGCTACGCCATGATCGAGGGCGCCGGTGGCGCACCGTCGGTCTTTAGCGCCGGGCTGTCCAACGTCTTTGACGTGACGCTGCCCGTGGCCAACGCCCTGGTGCCGTTCGCGACCTGGGTCTCGTCGTTGCCCAAGAGCCAGCGACCCAAGACCGCGGCGTACGTAACGTCGAACGACCCGTTCACCCAGCCCCAGCTGCCCGTCGCCCAGGCGATCATGGAGAAGGCCGGTATCAAGACCGTCTACAACAAGGTCTTCCCCTCCGAAGTGACCGACTTCACCCCTATCGCCGACGCGGTCGCGGCGGCGAAGCCCCAGGTCGTGGTCCTCGGTTCGGTCGACGTCCCGACGGTGTCGTCGTTCATGCAGGCGTTTGAGCAGTCGGGCTTCAATCCCAAAGCCATGATCGCCACCGCCGGTCCCGACCAGGGTGCGGCGTTCTTGAAGGCCGTCGGCAAGGCCAACGCGGACGGCGTGATGGTACCGAACTCCTGGTACGGCGGCTCGTCGCTGCCGGCCTCCCAGAAGATGGTCGCCGAGTACATCAAGCAGTACGGAGGCAACGCGGCGGGCGTCAACGCCGACATTGCCGAGGCCTACTCCGTGGGCCAGGTCGCCGCGCAGGCCATCGTCGCCACCGGTGGTGTCGACAACGCCAAGATCATCAAGTACCTGCACTCGGGTGTCATGATGAAGACCGTCCAGGGCAACGCCCTCTTTAACAAGGCGGGCCAGAACTTCCAGATGCTGTCCTACACCTTCCAGTGGCAGGGTACGTCCGGGTCAAAGTTCCTTCAGGTCAATCCCGCTGCTGACCCCAAGTCGGTCAAGGTGGTCTACCCGAAGCCGGCCTGGGGCAAATAGCCCTTGAACGGGATCGCTCTGCTCAATGCAGCCAAGGATGGGATTCTGACCGGCTCGGTCTACGCCCTCATGGCCACGGGACTGACCCTGATCTTTGGGGTCATGGACATCATCAACGTGGCCCAGGGGATCCTCGTGATCCTCGGCGCCTACTTGAGCTACGCCCTCTCGGTCCACCTGGGCATCGATCTCTTCGTCGGCCTCTTGATCACGATCCCCACGCTGTTCGTCGTGGGGATCGTGATTGAGCGGGTCTTCATGGCTCGATTGAAGGGCCCCGAGAAGACGGCCATGTCGATCCTGGTGACCTACGCCGTCTCGTTGCTGATCGAGGGAACCCTCAATTCGGTCTTCTCGGTCAACGTCGTGCAACTGCAGGCGTGGTACGTGACTCGTTCCTTCAGCATTGGCGCACTGCACTTCGGATTCATCTACGTGGCCGGATTCATCCTGGCGGCCGTCCTCTTGAGTGCCCTGTACTTCATGTTGTATCGCACCCGCTTCGGGGTGAGCGTGCGCGCGTCGTTGGCCGACCAAACGTCGGCGGCACTGGTCGGCATCGACGTGCGTCGTGTGTCGACGATCTGCTTCGGCATCGGCGTCGCCGTGACCGCCGCCGGTGGCATGATCTACGGCGCCACCAACGCCTTCAACGCCAGTACGAGCTACGACCTGATCTCGCGACTCTTGACGATCATCGTGCTCGGAGGCATGGGCAGCCTCGGCGGCGCCATGCTGGCCGGTGTGTCGATGGTGTTCATTGGCGACGTCGTCGGCACCGCGTGGTCCCCCGTCTGGTCGACGATGTCGTACTTCATCGTCCTCGTCGTGGTGCTCCTCATCCGCCCCCAGGGACTCTTCGGCAAACCGTCCGCGAGAGTGGCGTAATGCGCCAGAAGAAGAACCTGTGGTGGTTGCCGGCGCTGGCCCTCTTCGGCTTCTTCCCCGTGCTGGTGACCAATCCGAGCTACATGGCGATCGCCGTACTCACCTTGCTCTATATGGCGTGCGCGACCTCGTGGAACCTGTTCTCGGGCTACTCGGGTTACATCGCCCTTGGTTCGGGGGTGTTCTACGGCGTCGGGGCCTACACGATGGCGCTCGCCTCGACCCACTGGCACATGGCGCCGGGCGCCGCCATGTTCTGGCTGGTCCCCCTCGGCGGACTCGCGGCCTGCGCGGTCGCCCTCCCGATCGGCTGGGCGGCGCTGCGAGTGCGGCGCCACACGTTCGTCGTCATCACCATCGCGACGCTCTTCATCTTTCAGAATGTGGCGTTCAACTTCTCGTTCACCGGAGGGTCGGCGGGCATCGCCCTGCCGTTCATCCAGTGGAACGCGAGTTACTACAACGTGCCCTTCTACTACGTCGCCCTGGGTATCGTCATTTTCATCACGATCGTGTCGGCGGTCGTACGCCGCTCGAGGTTCGGCCTGCAGTTGCTGGCGATCCGTGACGACGAGGACCGGGCTCTCGGGCTCGGCGTCAAGGTCGCGGCCGTGAAGCGCGCCGGCTTCACCATGTCGGCCTTCACCATTGGCATGGCCGGCGCCGTCTACGCGATGTTCCTCGGTCAGATCTACCCCCAGTTCGCGTTCGATCCCTTCTTTGACATCAGCATTGCGCTGATGGCGTTCCTCGGCGGTCTGGGCACCCTCACCGGTCCGCTCCTGGGCGCGCTGATCCTCGAAGCGAGCCAGCAGTACTTCACCGTGTCGTACCCGTACCTGTACCTCTTCCTCTACGGCGCCCTCTTTCTCATCGTGATCATGTTCATGCCTCAGGGCATCGTCGTGTACCTACGAGACCGGCTCACGAAGCAGGCCGAGCGCGAGAGGGCGGCCGTTGCCTCCAACGAGGCCGCGGTCGCCGGCGTGGTCTCGTGACGACGTTGCTCAGCGCCCACGGTGTCTCGAGGTCGTTCGGGGGCGTGAAGGCTCTCGTCGACTGCTCGCTCGACGTCGAGCGCGGGAGCATCACCGGACTGATTGGGCCCAACGGCTCGGGCAAGACGACACTGTTCAACGTCATCACCGGCTACGTGAAACCCGACGGCGGCACCGTCACCTTCGAAGGC